>CAZBGF010000019.1:0-12211 GCA_964491255.1 uncultured Verrucomicrobiota bacterium | reverse complement strand
GTGACAAAAATGATGACCGCATCATCCTCAACGGCCATTTCGACCTGATGCCTAACACCAGTTTCAATCTCGTTGTGATTCAGATTAGTGTTATTCTTTATGTCGGCCAGACGGCCCAGGCCGCCGGTGTCAATCAGATCAAATCTCTGATCTCCCCATTCAATTTCTTGAACCAGTCGGTCTCGCGTAACACCGCAATCTTCGTGAACGATTGCAATACGCCTGCCTCCCAGACGGTTGAAAATGGATGATTTGCCGACATTTGGACGTCCGACAATAGCTACTGCTCGTTTGATGGGTTTATTATTCATGATTCTTTTTTAGCCTTCGTTTTTTTTGACGGACAACTATGGAAAGTCGAATGTAACTTCAAGTATAGTTTCAAGTTTCAAGTGACGAATTTCAAGTTCCAATTTGCTATTTGCATATTTTAGTTTTCGGGCATCGAATGCCAAATGCATACTGCGTAAAACGAAGTTTTCACATTTCTTGTTTACAAAGGAATGTTAAATTTGATAAATTAACTTTTCAATTCTATCTATATGTGCATTATAACTTTCGCCTGTAGCGGAAACGAACGATTCACGATTTTCGCGAATTCATCCGTATTAAAAAGTGTGTTTACGAGTGGAGCAAAAAACTATTTTGGCGTTCCGGTAATCATTGTCGTGTTATTTACGGAATGTTGCAATAAATCATTAACGAGTTCCTGAAAACTGAGGATTGGAGAAAATCATGGCTGTGAATATTGTTGAACAGAGCGACGATGCTGTCAGTGTTGGCCATGTCCTGGTCAGTGTATCCGATAAGACAGGTTTAGATACATTGATTCCCGGTCTTGTCAGGATTAACCCAAAAATCATCATCTATTCAACCGGCGGCACGTATCAGGCTATAGATGGTATTCTGGGTGAGGCCAAAGCGTCCCGGCATCTTGTCCGTGTTTCGGATTACACCGGACAACCTGAAATGCAGGGTGGGCTGGTTAAGACCCTTGATTTTAAAATCTATCTGGGTCTGTTGAGCGAAACATACAATCAGGCGCATATAAACGATTTGAAGCGTGTCAATGGAGTCAAAGTAGACATGGTTGTGGTGAATTTGTATCCGTTTAAGAGAACCGTTGCTGCTTCAGGTGTAACTCCAGAACAGGCGAGAGCGAATATTGACATTGGCGGCCCATGCATGGTGCGTGCCGCGGCAAAAAATTTCCTACGCGTGGCTTCGGTGACAGATCCTTTGATTTATAACGATATTCTTTCAGAACTCGATCGTTCTGAAGGAACCCTGTCCCTGAAAACCCGGTTTAAGCTGGCGCAAAAAGCGTTTGCGCACACGGCCGCATATGACACTGCCATTGCAGGTTACCTGGCCAAATGCGATGTTAATGCTGTCCGCGAGTGTTACACGATCAATGTTTAGGAATTTCCTTTTTTGAACGCAGATTAATAGGATTTTACTTTAATTATTTCACACAAAGACCACGCTGGAGGCATGGCAAGCACTAAGTTTACCACGCGTTTCGCGTGACACACAAAGAAAAAAAATCTCAAAAATTTGGCGATCTTTACGATCTTCTGTTTAAAAAGTCCGCCCGAAGGCCTAACTTAAGGAGAATAAATTATGGCAGTTAAAGACTTTAAAACATCATATAAAACGATTATGGACGACCATTTTACGCAGTCAATGCAAATCAGCTTTGTCGATGGTGATACTCGTCAAACGTTGGTTTATGAAAAAGTCAGTTGGCTGATTGACGGTGTCAATAAAGGTTTGCGCTATGGAGATAATCCTGGTCAGGAAGCAGCGCTTTACAAACTGATAAATGGCAATCTAACTCTCGGTGACGTGCAAAGCATTCAGCAGGGGCGTTACCTGGCCTCGGATGTTGAGTTGCTTCAATCCGGAAAGCATCCCGGCAAAACAAATATCACGGATGCAGATAACGCGTTGAATATTTTACGCTATCTCATGAAGACCCCATGCGCCGTTGTCATGAAGCATAACAATCCATGCGGCGTGGCCAAAAGCGATACATTGGCAGATGCATATAACAAGGCCAATATGGCGGACCGTGTTGCAGCATTTGGCGGCGCCATTGCTTTGAATCGGACAGTTGACCGTGAAACGGCTGAGCTGATTGTTCAAAATTATGCCGAAGTGGTTGTGGCTCCTGATTTTGCCGAGGGTGTGCTGGATATTTTTTCAAAGAAAAAAAATCTCAGAGTGATGAAAATTGCAAATATGGAACATTTGGAAAATTTTGCATGTAAGCGGGTCGTTGATTTCAAATCATTGATAGATGGAGGCGTTGTTGTTCAGTGGTCATTTGTTTCTAATACACTGGAAAAGGACCAGTTGGTTCCGGCGCAAGCTGTTTATAAAGGAAAGGAATATCAAATTAACCGAATGCCGATTGACAGGGAATATGATGACCTCCTGTTTGGCTGGATGGTGGAATGTGGTGTAACGAGTAACTCCGTGCTGTTTATCAAAGATGGCGTTACTATAGGCATTGGCACGGGGGAGCAGGACCGGGTTGGTGTAGCGGAAATTGCCAGGGATAAAGCCTATAGGAAGCTGGCCGATAAGTTGTGCTGGGAGCGTGATAAAATACCTTATAATAATCTCGATGATTCAGCCGCTAAAGCGGAGATCGATATGGAGGTGGCCCGTCAAAAAGGAGGGTTGAAAGAAAGCTGTATGATCTCAGACGCATTTTTTCCATTCAGGGATGGAGTGGATGTTGGTATTCGGGAAGGGATTACAGCTATTATTCAGCCAGGGGGCTCAACCCGTGATTTTGAAAGCATTGAAGCTTGTAATGAATCCGATATTGCAATGGTTTACACTGGTCAGCGTTGCTTCAAACACTAATGTGGCATCCGCTACACCCATTGGGTGAAGAATTGAACACCCAATATCCAACCAGTCTACGCAAGGCTACGGCCCGGCAGGCAAGGAATGTCCAATTTTCAGGTGAAGACTTCTCTGGATCGGTTGGATATTGGACATTCAACTGCTTTTTTAAAGTTCATTTTACTGTTTGTATCCTTGGAGAAATAACATAATGAAAACAGTTCTCATTGGTCCAGGGGCTATTGGATGTCTGTTTGCCGGTTTGCTGGTTGAGGCTGGACACGACGTATGGCTGTTGGATAAACATCCTGAACGCGCAGACCTTATCGCGCGAAAAGGAATACGCATTGATGGCATTGGAGGGGATAGGACCATTGCCGTGCGCATCACAACGAATCCACGGGAAATCGGAGAAACCGAATTGGTGTTTATTTGCGTCAAAGCCTATGATACTGTCAGTGCGGTTCAACATCTTATATCACTGGTGGGGTCTGACACAAAAGTGTTTTCTCCTCAGAATGGGCTTGGAAATGCGGAACAGATTGCTCGCGTTGTTCAGCATGACAAGATTTTCGCGGGCATCACAAAACATGGCTCAACACTTATCGAGCCGGGTCATATTCGTCATGCCGGCTCTGGCCTTACAACCATGGGTTCAATAAACGAGCTCGGATATTCCAGAGCTGTTGACTTTTCAGCGATCCTGACACAATCAGGCATTGAGACATATGCGGTTAAGGATATTACGGCCGTTTTGTGGAGTAAATTAATTATCAATGCAGCGATTGGTCCATTATCAGCCTTGTCCGGCTTGATGAATGGCGACCTGCCGGACCATGCGAAATGGGGAGTTTTGTTACGCAGTTTGGTTTTGGAAGCGGCGTCTGTTGCCGAAAAAAAGAATATTCATCTTTCATATAATGATCCTGTAGAAGCAGTGATTGATGTGTGCCGGAAAACAGCAGGGAATGTGTCCTCCATGCTTCAGGATATCCGGCGTGGCAGGAAAACGGAAATTGATGCTATCAATGAAATAATTCTCAGGGAAGCACATAGTCTTGGTGTTTCTGTTCCCGTTAATGAAGACATGGTGAAACGCATTCATGCTCTTGAATAGCAATGTCCGGATTAAATCTTGCCTGGCACGAACCCGTCGCTGGTTACCATGGCATAAGCGTTATGATTGTGGATGCTTTCCATGTTTTCGCTTTCAACCTGGAACCAGACAATCCGAGGTTCTCGCAAAAGTTTCTGCGCAATTGCCCGAGCCGCATCTTCAGCAAATCGCGGCTGGTTATAGGCATGTTCAGTAACATATTTTTCATCTTCACGCTTGAGCAGTGAGTATAATGCAGAGCTGGCTTCCGTTTCTGCCAGTTCGATTAATTCTTCAATCCAAACGAGTCTACGGCCCCGCACCTGAATGGTAATATAAGAACGTTGATTATGAGCTCCTTCGCTGCTGATTTCCTTTGAGCAGGGACATAACATGGAGACCGGAACTTTGACCTCCACAACGAGATCCATGGAATGCGGTTTGTTTTTTCGGCTGAATGTCGCCATAAAAGCGCACTGATAGTTCATGAAA
Organism: uncultured Verrucomicrobiota bacterium; assembly: GCA_964491255.1. GTDB lineage: Bacteria > Verrucomicrobiota > Kiritimatiellia > JAAZAB01 > JAAZAB01 > CAZBGF01. Next base: position 7,764 of record CAZBGF010000019.1, on the reverse strand, counting down.
GATTTAGCGCCAGATACTGGCGCTGCCTTTTCAATGAAATACGGGAAACGAATATCAAGATGTGCTGTTGTTGAGTCAAGCCGGCTGGTCATGGTTTTCAGGATCGTGTCGAGATTGCGCATTGAAATTTTACCATGCTGTTCATTGAGAATTTCAATGAATCGCGACATATGTGTGCCCTTGAAGTTATGTGGCAGATCCACGAACATGCTGATATTGGCCACGGTATATTGAATTTTGTTTTCGCGGTCAAGCACGGCAATTGGATATTGCAAATTTTTGACGCCGGCTTTTTGTATCGGAATTCGACGGTCATCGTGATCATTTTGGATATCTTTCATTACATTTATTAGTATCATGTCCGGAAAATTAAGAGCAAGTATTAAATGTAACAATGTTTGATTATTTGACAGAACCAGTTATTATATTACACTAGGAGATACAGCATGAAATCAAATGCTTCAATCAAGGGTATTATTTTTGACATGGACGGAGTGTTGTGCGATTCTGAACCGTTTATTTGCGAGGCTGCGTGCAGGATGTTTGCAGAGTGCCATGGAAAGACAGTGAAGCCGGAAGATTTTTTGCCATTCGTTGGTGCTGGTGAAGATCGGTATATTGGCGGAGTAGCAGAAAAGTATGGTGTTCATTTGTCTATGCCGTCTGATAAAGATCGAACCTATGCAATTTATCTTGAAATTATCAAGGGAAGCCTTCAGCCACTTCCCGGGGCAAAGGAGTTTATTGCTTATTGCCGCAGCCGGCAACTGAAATTAGCTGTTGCGACAAGCGCCGATTTGGTAAAAATGACAGGCAATCTACGCGAGATTCAAATAGCTGCCAATACGTTTAATGCTTGCGTGACTGGCAGTGAGGTACAGCGGAAAAAACCGGACCCTGAGGGATTTTTACTGGCTGCGTCGAAGTTGGCACTCACGACTGATGATCTTCTTGTGGTTGAAGATGCACCCAATGGAATTCACGCCGCACGCGCGGCTGGAATACGGGCATTAGGACTTACAAGCAGTTTCACCGCGAAGGTTCTCAGGGATGCCGGGGCTTCCTGGGTCACATTCGATCTGGCTCATGTTCCCTCAGGTGTGTTCGATATGTTTGCGCCGGATATTTCACAGCGCAGCAAAGCCGCAAAGACGCCAAGGGTGTAATCTGTGGTTTCTATATATGGTGTTGACTGAATATATACGAAGGTGGAAAGATTGGGAGGGGGAAATCTTAACAAATTATTTGCAAAAAGCAGACCTTAAAGCTTTTGACCTTAAGCGAGGCGACCTTAACACATTAAAGGAGATGTTATGTACTTAACAGGTTTTGCGGACGAAGCAGGCAAGTCAATTGATGTTCAGATTCGGGTAACCCGCGAGCTGGGCTGGCGGCATATTGAGGCTCGGTCTGTCCAAGCAGGTGATTTTCCTGTCGGCAATATTCATGATATTTCTGACAATGCGTTTGATCTGGTGGTAGAAAAACTGGAATCCGCAGGGATCAAGATAAACTGTTTCGGTTCCACAATTGCGAATTGGGGAAAAAAGATCGACGAACCGTTTGATTCTTCTTTAGCGGAAATAAAGCGCGCTATTCCGCGCATGCAGCGTCTGAACACAAAACTGATACGCGTCATGAGCTTTGCTGTTCGTGACAATGACGATCAGATGGAAGAAGAACGTTTTCGCCGGCTTCGTGAAATTAATCGGATGTTTGCGGACGCAGGTATCACTGCAGTCCATGAAAACTGCATGAATTACGGCGGCATGGGATGGCCCTTTACGCTTAAACTACTGGAGAATGTCCCGGGAATGAAGCTGGTTTTTGATACGGGAAATCCAGTGGGATCGGCAGACCGGAGCAAGCCCAAACCCTATCCCAGGCAATCCTCGTGGGAATTTTACTCGCATGTAAAAGAACATATCGCGTATGTACATATCAAAGACGGCTACTGGGATTCTGAATTAAAAAAAGGCGTTTATACTTATCCTGGCGAAGGCAAGGGCGATGTTCGAAAAATCGTGAAAGATCTGCTTGAGCATGGATATGATGGTGGGTTTTCCATTGAACCGCACATAGTTGTTGTTTTTCATGATAAGACAGCCGGGACCGACTCCGCCAGTGTAAAGGCGGATACCTATATGGAATATGGCCGGCGCATGATGAAAATAATTGACGAAATCAAAAGTCAGAAATCAAGTTAATAGGCCGCAGATTTTCGCCCCGTACGTACGGGGCCATCCAAAAAAGGAAATTCCTATACGATCGAGTTGACTGTTAGCCCGGATATTGCAGCAGTCGGGTTTGCCGGGAATCAGGGATTGCCTACTTCTTTGTTTTTCCAATACAATGCCCGGCGGGGATAATGGTTTCAGATTTCAGCGTGTGGGAATTCATAGTCTGTCCGATATCTATGCTGATGCGTGCGGCTTGGGGAATACCTTCGGATTGTTCGATTCCCCATTGATTTGTCCATTCCTGTCCGTTGAACACTTCTATCTGGAATTTGTTGATATTTGTCACTAATTTTTCCTCAGGGGAATGCGAATCAGCTGTAGGAAGTCTAATAAGTTTATCCTGAAGAGTCATCCTGAAGGACCAACGCTGTCGGATAAGTGAATATCCATTCGTGACATTGCATGACCGAAGCATGTATTGAATTTGAATAATATCGTAGTGTTTCCAGTCATTGGAATAAGTCGAATTTTCCGTTGTAAAAAAACGCAAGCGTACTGCTGTTTTCCCGTTGGTTTTCGTGTCCAGAATAAAAGGTGCGTTGGTCAGGCCTAACGGTATCAGGGAACAGGTCAGATTATGATTCATCAAATCAAGAGCCTCTACCGCCGGGGATCGAGTGGCGCGCCGCAGGCTCTGGGCTCGGATCGTGCTCATTACTGTGCTATAAACTGAGAACGCGATAACAATCAGCATTATAGCCATACCCATGGCCAGGAGCAGTTCAAGGAGAGTCATGCCTTTAACGTGGTGTCTTTGTGGTAAATAATTCACACTATTGTTTCGGCAAGGATTAGAAAATTTTAATAATAAAAAAGATAACCCCTGCCAGCGCGGATAAACCCACAGCGATAATTACAGTCAGCCAGACAGTCTTGTTTTTCTCCCGGCGTCTGCCAAAGGGAGAAACACTCGAAAAAGACATTGGTATGGCCACAGGTGGAGCATTGTCAATGATAACAGTGGGAGCAGTTATTGACTTCACATTTGGAAATTCGGAAGAATCTCCATCAACCATTAATTCGATTGAGCCTATTTGTATGACCTGTTTAGGCAACAAATCGACTTCCGTAATACTCTCGAAGTTCAGCTTTGTTCCATTCGTTGAATTCGAATCATGAAGAACATAGCGATTGTCGCGGTGCGAAATGTAGCAATGCTGAGAAGAGACAGCGTTATTCGTTAATACAATATCATTACTTTGGCTTCTTCCAATCGTTGTTATATCTTTTTCAAGGTCAAATTTCTGACCTTTAATCGTTGCAGACATCCCAATGAGAAAAGCCACAGAGCATACCTCCTGAAAAATCAATCGTATTCGGACAAGTCACATACAAGCGCTTTCAGCATTTATATCATACCGGAATGTATATTGATAAATCAAGATACATTTGTAACTTAAGAATTCATGAGGCAGCCTGCCCGAAGAACTGCCCTGGGGCTCTGTCAGTAGTCAGTGGTTCGTAGTCCGTTGCACTACTCCGACACTCTCATACTCTCCAAATTGTCCGGCAGAGCCGGATGCTTCGGACCGGCACTCACATACCCCCACACTCCGCTACCTTTTCCGCTCCGTCACTTCTTCTCGCCGGTACACGCGGGAAGTCCAGCCAGTTTCTGATAGAGATCGAACCTGGCGGCAACAAGCTTGTCGGCTTCTGCCATAAGCCGCTTGGCATTGTCTGGATGTGTCTGCGTGAGTACGCGGAATCTATTTTCCTTCATAGCAGCTTCGCTGTATTTTAGAATCGGTGGCTTGCTGTCGAGATGCAGAGGGTTCTGACCCTGTTTCAATAAATCAGGATTGTACCTATAGATCGGGAAATGACCGGATTGCACTGCCTCTTTCTGCGCTGTCAACCCTTTGGTCATGTTAATACCATGGGCGATGCAGTGGGCATACGCGATAATAATTGAAGGTCCGTCGTAGGCGTCTGCCTCTGTAAACGCTTTAACTACCTGTCCCGGATTCGCGCCCATGGCCACGGTTGCTACGTAAATATTTCCATAGGTCATGCAAATCATACCCAAATCTTTTTTCATCATTGGTTTTCCAGCCGCTGCAAATTTTGCTACTGCACCCATTGGCGTTGACTTGGAGGCTTGTCCTCCGGTATTGGAATAAACCTCTGTATCAACAACAAGCGCATTGACATTCCGGCCGGAAGCCAGCACATGATCCAATCCGCCATAACCAATATCATATGCCCAGCCGTCACCGCCGAGGAGCCAGACAGACTTTTTCACTAAATAATCAGCCACGGACATCAATTGTTTAGTCCAATCGTCATTTATTTTTTTTAGATTCTTCTTCAATTGCTCAACGCGGGCCCGCTGATCCTCGATTCCTGCAGGAAATGACTGGTCCGCATCCTTGATTTCCTGAATCAGGGGTTTCAGTTCTGTACAATCAGGGCGTAATAAGCCCTGGTCAAGAAGTTCGTGTGCGTAATCCATGAATTTATCAACAGCCAGCCGCATACCATAACCGAATTCAGCATTATCCTCAAAGAGCGAATTTGACCAGGCTGGCCCGCGGCCGTCTTTGCGTTTACAATAGGGAGTTGTCGGCAGATTGCCTCCGTAAATAGATGAACAACCTGTGGCATTCGCAATCATGGCATGATCGCCGAACAGCTGAGTCAGCAATTTAATATACGGTGTTTCACCGCATCCAGCACAGGCGCCTGAGAACTCAAACATGACCGGCGCAAGCTGACTGCCTTTAATCGTTGCCCGATTATACAGCTTGGGGTCCATATCCGGCATAGCCATAAAAAATTCAAAATTATCGGTTTCCTGTTTACGTAATGGCATTTGCGGAACCATATCAATCGCATGGTGTCCAGTCTCCTGTTTGGAATCCGGGTCCTTTTCATGGGCAGGGCATATTTCCACACAATTACCACAGCCGGTACAATCTTCAGGAGCAATCTGAATCGTGAATTTCATGCCGGTAAAGTCTTTTCCTTTTGCATCCGCGGATTTAAAAGTGGCTGGCGCATCTTTCAATTGTTTCGCGTCATAGACTTTTGCCCGTATAGCGGCGTGAGGGCAAATCAGAGAGCATTGACCGCACTGAATGCAAAGATTCGGATCCCATTCCGGGATGTTCACGGCAATATTGCGTTTTTCATACTGGGTAGTTCCAGTGATCCACGTCCCATCGTCCGGCATGGCGCTTACAGGAATATCATCACCTTTCAGGCTCATGATTTTTGCCGTAACGTTTTTGACAAAGTCAGGTGCGTGCTCGGGAACAACGGGAGGCATGGTCAATTTATCTGCGGGCTTTTCGGGAACTTTCACTTCCTGAAGCATGGAAACCGCTTCGTCAACAGCCTTGAAGTTCATTTGAACAACATCTTCACCCTTTTTGCCATAGGTTTTCTTGATGGCTTTTTTCAGGGCCTCAACGGCTTTTTCAGGCGGGATAACACCGGAAATCTGGAAAAAGCATGTCTGCATAATCGTATTAATGCGCGCACCGAGTTTGATCTTCTGCGCAAGAGACAACGCATCAATTACGTAGAACCTGATTTTCTTTTCAATGATCTGTTTCTCAATTTCATTCGGCATGTGGTTCCATACCTCTTCAGCATCGTACGGGCTGTTCAGGAGGAAAACCGCGCCTTCCTTGGCGTCGGAGAGCATATCGTATTTCTCAAGGAATGAGAAATTATGGCAGGCAATGAAATCCGCATTCGTGCACAGATAAGGACTTCGAATCAAATCCGGCCCGAACCGCAAATGTGAAATCGTAATGGCGCCGGCCTTTTTTGAATCGTAAACAAAGTAACCCTGTGCGTAATTATCAGTTTCGTTACCTATGATTTTGATTGAGTTTTTATTCGCTCCGACGGTGCCATCGGAGCCCAACCCATAAAACATACACTGAATGCGGCCTTGGTGCGTAATATGAAAATCAGGGTCGTACTTCAAACTGGTATTCGTGACATCATCGTTGATCCCAACGGTAAAATGATTAACAGACTGCGGCGCGGACAGATTGTCGAATATCGCTTTCACCATAGCAGGCGTAAATTCTTTGGAACCAAGTCCGTATCGCCCACCCAGTATATGTGGGTATTCTTTGATATTCAGCCATTTCTCACTCATAGCCTCACCTACAGCGCTCCGAATATCAAGATAGAGCGGCTCGCCAACAGATCCTGGTTCCTTGGTTCGATCCAATACAGCTATACTCTTCACTGATTTTGGAAGCGCATCAGCAAACGCCTTGACATTAAACGGGCGGTACAGCCGAACCTTTATTACGCCGATTTTTTCGCCTTGCGAAATAAGTTGTTCCACTGTCTCATGAACGGTTTCAGAGCCAGAGGCCATTATGACGATGACTTTTTCAGCATCGGGCGCTCCAACATAATCAAATAATTTATATTGACGTCCCGTGAGCTTGGCAAACTTGTCCATCTGTTTCTGTACAATAGACGAGGCAGCCGGATAGTATTTATTAACTGCTTCCCGACCCTGGAAGAACACGTCGGGATTCTGCGAAGTCCCGCGAATCATTGGATGGTCCGGTGAAAGTCCACGCTTACGATGCGCAATGACCAGATCGTCGTTAATCATTTCTTTCATGGTATCACGTGATACTTCCTCTATTTTTTGAATTTCATGAGAATTGCGGAATCCATCGAAAAAATGAAGAAACGGAACACGAGACTCCAGTGTTGATGCCTGGGAAATAAGAGTAAAATCAGATATCTCCTGTAAATTGCTTGAGGATAGAATAGCAAACCCTGTTACGCGTGTTGCCATGACATCGGAATGATCACAGAAAATGGAAAGCGCCTGGCAAGCCAATGAACGGGCTGATACATTAAATACCGTACTGCACAATTCGCCTGCAATCTTATGCATATTGGGAAGCATCAGCATGAGTCCCTGCGAGGCGGTAAATGTGGTTGTCAACGCTCCTGATGTCAGGGCGCCGTGAACGGCGCCGCTGGCTCCGCCTTCTGATTGAAGTTCCACAACATTTGGAATCGTGCCCCAAAGGTTGGTCACGCCTGATGCGCTCAATTCGTCAGCTGTTTCACCCATCGCGGAAGACGGGGTAATAGGATAAATTGCTATCACTTCATTTATTGCATGGGCAACAGTCGCGTCAGCCGTGTTTCCATCGATCATTATCATTTTCTTTTTAGACACTGTTTCTTTACCTCCATTTTTCTGTTTGTAGAATTTTTATTAAACTCATAACCGTTTCATTATCAGAAGAGCGTGCTGGAATAAAGGATCAATCAGAATCACCTCAGACAATGCAGAAGAAAAATATATTATATCTCCATTGAAAAGACAAGCACATAAGATCCGAAAAATTTCCTTTTTCTCAGCATTTGTTTTTTGATACTCTTTTTACGGAAACGTTTCTTTCTGTTTTATGATATGATATTCTCGATTATAGTTTTTTGGAAAAAATGTATTAAAAATCCGTGTTTCACCCACGCTACGCCGGCCGTCGTCGCGCCGTAGCGGCGCTTTGCCGTGCCGCGCAGGCGG
>CAZBGF010000018.1:0-12255 GCA_964491255.1 uncultured Verrucomicrobiota bacterium | reverse complement strand
GGCTTTCGCCGGAACTCTGTTTCCGGGGCGCCGTTCTTCCGTAATTAGGGACGGACAGGCTGTCCGTCCCTACCTTTATTCCTATACATGAACTTAGGCCCTGCAAGGCAGGGACACGAAGAATAAAAAGTTTATTTTCTTATCCTCTTCCTTTGTGTCTTAGTGCCTTCGTGGCTATTTTGAAATTCCTGATCATGAACTTACAGACACTTTTTGCTGAACGGATTGGCGGCGCTTTGTTTGGCAAGTCCGGTGAAATCTACAAATTTGAAAAGATCAAGCGTGCGAAAGCCTTTGCCCGTCAAGCGCATTCCGGCGTTGAACTGCTGGATTTTGGCGTAGGGGAACCGGATCAGATAGCGCCCGCGCCGATTCGCCGGGCATTGAAAAAAGCAGTGGATGATCCGGACAACCGTGGATACGCTGATAACGGCATTCGCGAATTCAAAATTGCGGCCGCGCAATACATGAACATTTTTTTCGGTGTTACAGGGCTCGATCCGGATACAGAAATTAATCATAGCATCGGGTCGAAGCCGGCGCTGGCAATGTTTCCCCTGTGTTTTATCAACCCGGGAGACATAGCGCTGGTAACGGCGCCGGGCTATCCAGTCCTGGCCACGCATACGCATTACCTCGGGGGACGTGTTGTTGAAATTCCACTCTTGAAACAAAATGGGTTTTATCCGGATTTGGATGCCATTGATTCGGATATAGCGCGCCGGGCAAAATTGTTTTATGTCAATTACCCGAATAATCCAACAGGAGCTGGGCCTGCAGAAGATTTTTTTGATCGGCTCATAGCGTTTGCGCATGCATACAATATACTCATCGTGCAGGATGCGGCTTATGCAACATTAGTCTACGGTCGTGAGCCGCTGTCGCTTCTGAGCCGACCGGGAGGCAAGGATACGGCTGTGGAACTTCATTCCATGAGCAAAAGCTATAACATGACAGGCTGGCGATTGGGGTTTGTGGCGGGACCAGCTCGCGCTGTCCAGGCATATGCCGAGGTCAAGGATAATGTTGATTCGGGACAGTTTAAAGCCATTCAGAGAGCAGCCTGTGCCGGGATAGCCGAGAAAGCATTGTCGGATCGTATTCGTCGCCATTATCAGCGGCGCTTACGAAAAATGGTGAGATGTCTACGCGAAAAAGGTTTTGACGCCCGGATGCCAGGCGGTACATTTTATCTGTATGTGCAGGCACCAAAAGGAGCTGGTTCATCTTCCTTTGCCACAGCAGAAGATGCGTCTCAATATCTCATTCGGGAACACATGATATCTACCGTGCCGTGGGATGATGCAGGAGCATTTCTGCGCTTTTCAGCAACGTTTGAGTCAGCAGGCAGTAAGGATGACGACCGTGTTATCGCAGAACTCGGGAGGCGCCTGGCTCAGGCGAATTTAAAGTTTTGAGGTAACTACTCAGGCACAAAACAGAAAGAAATCCGGCGAGTGCGTTACTGGCGGCGCCGAAGGCAACCAGCGTTTCGTTATTTTATTATACTTTGTGCCTTTACCCCTCTGTGCCTTTGTGTCTAAGTTACGAGAGAATGCCTATGAAAACCATGATGTTGACAGGAATCCGTCAGATGGAGATGCGGGAGGTGCCTGATCCCAACATATCAGCGGATACGGATGTGTTGCTTAAAATAGCGATGGTTGGCGTGTGTGGTTCCGACGTTCATTATTATAATAATGGGAATATTGGTTCACAAATTGTTCAATATCCATTTCCTGTTGGACATGAATGTTCCGCAATTGTGGAAAAGACAGGCTCAGCCGTTACCCGGGTAAAGCCGGGCGACCGTGTTGCTGTAGAGCCTGCCATATCGTGCGGAGTGTGCGATCAATGCCTGACAGGCCGCCCTCATACCTGCCGCCACCTTTGCTTTCTGGGATGCCCGGGCCAGACAGCAGGATGTCTTTCCGATTATATAGTCATGCCTGAGCAATGCTGTTATCCTGTAAGTTCTGATATTACCCTGGAGCAGGCGGCGCTTTCAGAGCCTCTGACCATTGGTTTTTATGCGGCCAAGCGTTCAATAGCAATGAAAGGAGCGAAAATCGCTATTCTTGGTTGCGGACCGATTGGTTTGAGTGTGATGGTTTGCGCGCGAGCACTTGGAGTAGAAACCATTTATATGACAGATAAGATTCCGGAGCGGCTTGCGGTTGCCCGGTCCGCGGGCGCGGACTGGGCTGGGAACCCGGACAAGGATGATATCATATCCAATATCAGTAAGATTGAGCCACTCCTTCTTGATGCGGTATTCGAATGTTGTGGTGAGCAGGAAGCTCTTGATCAAGCAGTGGATATACTGAAGCCGGGCGGAAAACTCATGCTGATCGGCATTCCAAAGAAAGAACGGATATCCTTTATCATTGATAAAATCCGGAGAAAGGAAATATGTATTCAGAATGTCCGTCGTCAGTGCGAGAGTCTTCCATCAACGCTGGCATTTATGGAAGAGGGTCTGATCAACGTAGATTTTATGGTCACTCATAGATTTGGATTCAGTCAGACAAAAGAAGCGTTTGATCTTGTTGCCGATTACCGCGATGGCGTAGTAAAGGCCATGATTTCTTTTGATTGAAAGGGCGTGACACAGCGACTACTCACGTAGTCAGGCTGAAGCTGTTTAGACTGCCACTTGGCGGCAGGGCAGGCATTTCCGGTATTTGGATATTATTCTTTGTGCCTCTGTGCCTTTGTCACTTTGTGCCTGAGTAGTTACGTGACACAAACACATCATGGCAACAAAGAAACAAAAAACAGACCGACCGTCAGGCGTTATTGCCTTTAATCGTAAAGCGCGTCGGAATTATACTATTCTTGAAACGTTTGAGGCTGGTATTGTGTTGCTGGGCACTGAAGTTAAATCCATTCGTAACAGCAAAGTGGATTTGTCAGCCGGCTTTGCGAACATTGAAAATAATGATTTAATTCTGAATAATATACACATCAAGCTTTATGAATATGGCCATCAGTTTAATCATGAACCGCGACGCCCGAGGCGACTGCTTCTCCATCGCCGGGAAATCAACAGGCTTATCGGTAAAACTGTGGTGAAAGGCTTGACCCTTATTCCTCTATCGCTTTATTTTAATCCTCGCGGGAAAGTGAAAGTAGAGCTCGGGCTCTGTAGGGGAAAAAATCTTGTTGACAAGCGTGATACCTTACGTCAAAAGACCGCTGAACGTGAAGCCGAGCGCGCTATATCCTCACGCCTGCATTCCGGCAGTCACTAACCTCTTTAGCCGACGCTGAAGCGTCGGCCTAATGTCAATTTCAAAGATGTAGCCGTGGCAGTCTCTTGCCGCGATATTTTCGGCCAAACGGAGTGGGGCGGCTACAGTTGTCCAGCGAAAACCGGACCTAAATTCAGTCTCCGGCTGAGCCGGACCGGACGGCTGACAATATAGACTTAAGTTACCAGAGCAGTTGCCTAAAAGCCGTATTTCATGGTGAGAAACATTTCTTTGTTATCGTGGAATTGTCCGAATAACGTGGTTTCCGAACCTAATAAGATATGAGCACCTACTGTTAAAATCAGGTTATCGGTTATTTCATATCTGGCCTGAGGACTGACTCGCCAGTCTCCATGCTGACCGTAAAGCGCGAGGACTTCAGGCTTGAGGCGGTCCCATAAATACTGAGTGGACACTTTTAAGCTTAACATGGTCTCCATCTGCTCGCGCGGATGATAAGTTGGACCCATTATCAACGGATAATAGTTTATTCCGTCTGTTGAAGCTTGACTCTTGGAATCGATAAACTGGATAAACTGGAAGCTGAACAGATACTTAACAAAGAAATATTTATCCAGTCCAACCATGTAATTATAGTTGTCAACATCGGTTAATCCGATCTGTTTGCTGTCTTCTCCAAATCCGCATTCGTTGCCATGCGTATAAGCGAACTCACTGCGGATGGTTAAACCTTCCAGCATTCCGGAATTTATCCCATAAGAGCCGGACCCGCCCATCACATGGACATACGGATATTTCTTGGTGAAATTCCATGTGGATCCGGCTGGCGGCAAGCCCTGGGCGGGCGGATTGCCCACGGCAGTGGAGGCGTCAACTTCCACATTCACCACTGAAGACATATTGTATCCCTGCAGATAATTAAGCGAATACTCGAAATTCCTGATTATATCCAACCATCGAAACCCGAATTTTGATTTATCAAAGGAGTCGGCCGGCTGGTCATCAAAATTATTGATTGTGTATCCCATTGACTCAAGCTGATCCTTACTGGCTTCTCCCACGCTGGTGGCACGGAAAGTGAAAGGAGAACCGTCAGGCGAAATGTAGTTCGGCTCGAAATTCCATGGAATGACAAAAGCCTGTAGCGTGCCATTGAGAGTGGGTGAAATTTCCGCTTTTGCCGTCCACTGAGGAATTCGACTTTCATCGAACGGCGCGAGTGTGAATTCCCGCATATCCATGGGGTTAACCAGGTCAAGTATCTTTACCCCGTCGGCTGTACCCCAGACAATCGTCTGTTTACCAAGACGGACATCAAGAGCATCCGAAAGATAGTCTGCATAGCATTCTCGAAGCCAGTCCCACTGATAGCGCGGGTGACGAAGTTCATGGCCGGCTTCCGTACTGAATTCGTTACTGGCATCATATACTGAGTCATAATAGTAACGGAGATTAATAAACGCCGAAAGATAATCAGTCGGGGAATAAGCGGCTTTCAGGGTGGCTTCATTCCTGATTTTCATCCAGTTATCGTTGTCGTCGAACACGCGGTAAGCGGTCTCGTTCTTGAGATAACCAGATAACTCTAATTCATCAGTCACTTCCAGAGCTTTTCCGGGGAATGCAAAGACGAGAAAAAACACAGCACCGGAAATCAGCGGAAAAATTATTTCTTTTTTCATTATTCTCCTTTCAGCGGTTTTATTATATCGTTACCATTTTGTTCTCATCAGGTTTTTTCCGGTGAACTGATGCTCGCTCAAGCCTTTGTTAACTTCCCAATCTTGATTATTTACGTGGGTAGCATGCCGTGTTTTCGGATCATAGGCCTCCAGATCAATTTGAAGAGGTCCTCCTGGAACCATTTTGTAAACGCGCGTAATAGTTCTGAGTATGTTGCCTTTTTGATCATAAATTTCTTCAAAAATATTCCCGCCAATCTCTTTTGACAGGTAAACTTTCCGCTTGGCATAACACCAGTTCTTCTTCTTTGGAACACATTCGATTACGTAACAGTCCACATCTTTGTTCACCAGCTTGTTATCCAATTTCATGGTGCAGCCCGGGAAAACTTCGTCCTTCAATTTTTTATACGTTTCATCTTCCCAGCGGCGGGAAGTGACATCCTCTGTGGTAAAATCACTGCCCAAAAAAGCGTCATCACCATCAGCAGGAGACGTGCGCCTCACTTTTTTTAAACTGGGCAGCCATAGCCACTGTTCCCTCTGACGTTTCGGATTAATATAACTCCAGGTAAGGACAGCCAATCCTTTCACGTTTTCCGGTGAGGTGATTACAACGATATCCTTATAGTCCAGATCGTCTTTGGGACGATTCAGCGTGACACGGAGACGCTTGGCCGACCTGAATCGCTTGCCGCCTGATCGGCTGATGTAATAGATACTTAATTTGTTGATGGTCATGTCATCAAGAAATTTTGTGTATTTGATGACATAATTGATTTTCATCAAATCCGCTGCCGACATATCCGGCGTAGGCTTATCGAGTTTGGTTGATCTCCGGGTTTCTTGTTCCGACCGCGCCGGCAGTATGAAGGAAATCAACGCGAGAGCCGCTATAGAGATAACATGAGATTTTTTCATTAAGTCTCCTTTATAGTTTGAAGCATAAGAATTTTCTGCCTGAGGCAGATCTGCCTCAGGCATGACAAAACGCGGCAACAGAGTGCCGCAGCTACAGTTTGCACGAGCATGCCGCCCCTCCATGGCTCACCGACCAAGGCTACGCCGGAGGCGAGAGCTTCCCGTCGAAGGCGGCTCCATTGAAACGTTGTTAAAGTTGCCCCGCTTCGGAGCCTAATTGATAATGAGCACTAAATTTAGAAAACGTGTAATAATATGTAAAGAAAAAAAAGCAGCATATTACCATCGTCTTCTTCTGAAAATGAATTTCGGCTTAAACAATGAAATCAAACATGGAAGCAGAATCAGCGAGCCGATGACATTCAGGAGTAATATGGAACCCAGCACCAGGCCCAGCCTGGCCTGGAGCCGAATAGGAGAAAAAGCCCAGGCATAAACGCCGACGGCAACAGTCATACCCGTGAAAAACACGGCTTTACCCGACGTCTTTAATGACCTGTATATCGCTTCTGCGAGTGGCATATGCCTTCGCAAGATAAATTCTCCTCTCAACCGACTGATTACATAAATGCCGTAATCAACTCCAAGGCCAATCCCCAACGCGGCTACCGGCAGTGTCTCCACTGTCAGGGTCACACCCATCCAGCCTAAAACACCGAAAGTGAAAAGCACGCTGACAGCCAGGGGAATCAGCAGGCTTAATCCCGCGGCCATAGATCCGAAGGCGATAGAAGCGCAAATAAAGACCATCAGGGATACCTGTAAAATGTTTTCGGGAAGAATCCGGGCTATGATTTCATTAACCGCAGCGGTCATCCCGATTTCGCCGCCGGCGTAAAGGAAATTCACCTTTTTGCTTCTGTGATATTTTTTGATCCATTCCTGAGTGCTTTTGATAGTTGTCTGAATCGTTCTTGCGCAGTGATTCTTTAAATCAATTTTTATATTGGCAAATTGCATGTTTTCATCAACAACCGGCTGTAAGTCCTGGGGGAATCCACTGCATGTGTATAAAAAGAGATATTCGGCAATCGTTTTATCGTTGTCAGGAATTTTTAACCGACGCGGATCAAAACCGAACATTGTAAAGTTCAGACCTTTAACGTAGTCAGCGATAGAAAGAGCATAGCCCGCATCCGGAATGTGATGGACCAGATAATTTTGAAGCGATACCATTTCCTTTAAGACCTCACTGCTGATAAGCGCGTCACTTTCTTTGCCTTCAACAAAAATATAGTAAGGATTGGACCCTGTGAACTTGTGGTTGATGTACTTTTCCGCACGGTTGTAGGGAGACTCGGCATAAAGCAGACTAGACCCGGGTTCGTTGTCTCCCACGGATAGTTTCAAAGCTCCAATCATACCGAATACAGCGAGAAGAAAGAAAAAGGTCAGAACAATCCATTGGCCTTTTTTATGAGTCACGATATTGGCTATTCCCCCCATGATCCGATTGAGGAGAGTAGTTTTTTCTTCTCTTTCTACTTCTAACTTCTTCGGCTTCGGAAGATAGGAAAGAACAGCGGGCACAAAGGTAACCGTGATGATGAAAATGCTCAGAACTCCACTGCCCGCGGCCAATGCTATACTTCTGATTAAGGTGAGAGGAACGATAAGAAGAGATAAAAAGCCTAATGCATCGGTGATAAGTGAGGCGCTTGCCGGCACCAGAAGGGATTGAAGCGTGTCTTGTGCTGCTTTATATCCGCTTGAACGTGGTCGGGCTATTCTTTCGTAATACCTTTTTATAAACTGGACGGTATGACTGATAGCGAGTGCCATTATAAGGAAGGGAACCAGAATAGTGCCGGGGTTTAGATGATAACCCATAAGAACAAGCAGCCCCAATCCCCAGACAGTTGAAATCGAAGCGGAAATCAATGGCAGAAGCACCCCCCTTTTCGAACGGAATGCCAGATAAAGCAATATGGTCATAATCAGGACAGTGACCAGAAATACTTTCAGCATACTCGGGAGATAGTAGTCAAACCAGCCCTCGAGAATAGGTCTTCCACTTATATATATATCGTGATTCGGGTCTTTTTCCTCTTCAATCAACTGTTGTAGATGCTGAAAAATGTAGCGGGAAGACACGTCAGATTCAAAATCAGCCTGGATCAGCGTACTTGTGAAATCTTTCGATACAATCGGGCCATAGCTGGAACGGCGGGAGCCATAAACCAGCGGAGTATGTATAATCCTGTATTTAAGCTGTGCTATCTCAGCAGGTGTGCGCGGAGGGGTTTTCATCATTTTCATGACAGAGAATCCGTCCGCTGTTGGTTTGGTGAATTTAATACGGCGACAGGAAAGTGAAAGCACCCGGCCGCTGTTGATACCATCGGTTAAATAAAGTTTATTGGTGAGGCGGTGAACTTTAGCCAGGGTTTCCGGGTTGAGGATGTCGCCGTTTTTAACCCGGATGGCAATGGTAACCTGATTGAGCCCGCCAAATGTTTCGTTTAACCGTTTCTGAACCTGCAGGAACGCATGTTGATGTGGAACAAAATCCCCGAGCTTGGTTTGGACAGTTAAATCTTTCAATACCCAGAGAAAAAAAGCTGTTACGGCAAAGCACAGAATAAGGATGAAAATTCTGGCCTGAATAATGAAACGAGCAAGTCTGCTTGGAAATCTTTTTAGCTTAATTGTCATAGTATTATTGGATTAGCGTAACTACTCAGGTGTACGTTGTCAGCCGTCCCTACGGGACTGAATTTATGGTTGTTTCCCTGTTCACGGCGATGAATCGCCGCACTATTTTCATGGCGTCCCGAATGGGACGCATTGACATTAGGCCGACGCTTCAGCGTCGGCTAAAGAAAACAGTAATTTCCAGTCCCATCGGGACGGCTGAGTAGTCACGGATTAGCAAAAATCAATACTTGAATGTAAGATCAATATCAATCTTGATGTCCGGAGGCTGAGCGATTATCTTTTCACTTTGTGCCTTACCAGACAGGTATATACCCCGTTTCACCAAATTTTTGAGAAAAAAGACCGCCAGTTGATGACATGATAATAAACCAATATCCGGTAGATTCCTGGTAAACTGCCATGTCTGTCTTACCGTCGCCGTCAAAATCTCCGGGCACCGGCGTGTAACCCAGTTCTCCCAGTTTTGAAGTAGAGAGTGAGTAATCACTGGACTTGATAATAAACCAGTATCCGGTAGATTCCTGGTAAACTGCCATATCCGTTTTACCGTCGCCGTCAAAATCTCCGGGCACTGGCGTGTAATCCAGTTCTCCCAGTTTTGAAGTAGAGAGTGAGTAATCACCGGACATGATAATAAACCAGTATCCGGTAGATTCCTGATAAATTGCCATGTCCGTTATGCCGTCACCGTTAAAATCGTTTTTGACCGTTCCTTCTGATGGCGTAGGCGTAGCAAACCAGACGACCTGATCCAGCCACCCTGCGTCACTCCCACCTTTTACTGATCCATCTTTGGTGTATTGCCATTTCAGCGTGTGCTCACCGGAAGGTAATGAGAACGACAGGTTCTGCCAGTTACTGAGTCCGGAAATATTTGTTTGCTCAGTCTCGTTAATGTAAAATCTGAGAAAATCCCAATTTGCCTCTGATGACACCTTCCACCAGAAATAAAGAGTGCCAGGCCCTGTGACAGTGGTATAAATCCGCGATTGTTCACCATCTTGTATGACGCCGCTTTGTGCCGCATCTATACTGTCATAAGTATCCGTTGATTCCTCAAACCAGTTTGAAACGCCGCCCGTATACCAAGTCAACAAAGGAGCATCAACTGCATTGCCAAGGGTTATACTTTGGGTGTCGACACCCACATCAATAGCAGCCCAGGCTTGCGCAACACTGCTGACCCAATTCGTGTTGAGATCGCTGGCCGCGGATATCCATGCACTGCGCGCCTCGGTATAATCAGTATACTCTGTGAAATAAACGGTTAACGCGCGATATGCCACTTTTTCGGCGTTCGTAACGGCTATGCCTGTTACGCTGTATCTGATTTCATCATTCGTTCCTATGCCTCCCACGGAGAGCAGGTAAAAAGCAAAACTCTGTACGCTCATGTTATAATGAACACCTGCATTATCACCTGAACCATAATACCAATCGGTTCCGTGGTAACGACTCGGCAGTTGATATCCGCTTGCCAGTGTAACTGTACTGCCCGGGTTTCTCAGGTCTCTGAGCGCTGTGCCGTCAAGCCAGCAGTCTTCGCCAATCAGCCAGTCGGCATAACCGGCAGTGACTGAAGGGTATGAATCACTCCCATCCGGCTGAGCATAGAACTCTACACAAGCGCCGAAAATATCGGAAAATGATTCATTTAAAGCCCCTGATTCACCGTAATAGAATAATTTGGCGCTGTTTGCGGTCACGGCATGAGTGAATTCATGAGCGCACACATCCAGAACAGCAAGACAGTTTGCCTCCGCGCCGTCACCGTCGCCGACATGAAAATCGGTTCCATCCCAATACGCGTTAACATAATTAGTGCCCTGGTGTACGTTTACCCGGGCATAGGTACCACTGTTGTCGAAACTATTACGACTGTGGACCACGGAATAGTATTCCTGGATAGCGTTGAAGTTATTAGCCGCGGATACTTCAGCTCGATCCGCAATTCCCCAAATCGAGTTATTGCGATAAGCATAGGTGTCGCTGTCCGTATAACCGGAGCTCGCAACGTTATAGATATACCAATACCGATTTTTGTTATATAAATAATAATAACCCGTGTTCTCATACCATCCGGTAACTGTGGTTGAGGAACCACCTTCACCAGATAGAATGTTTCCGGTTATATTTGCATGAGAGCCATTACTCGTCGGTGCAGCGATCGTCTTGACTTCATTGAAGCACAGGAGGACCGTTCCGGTCTTTGCGTCAATCCAGTAACGCCATCGCCCTGGAATTGTCTGATCGTCATAGACCAGCAAAAGCTCATAAGCCAAGCTGGGCTCGGTATTATATGCAAAAACAACGAGGTCAGGACATTTGACGAGAGTTACATTGGATTTACTCAAATCGGCTTGTGCAATGCGAACAGCTTCTGCACTGTCAACGCCTGGAGTCACTTCAATATCGATATCTGGAATATAGTTGCCGTTAACTTCATACGCTTCTCCCTTGTTATTGAAGTGCACAATGACCTGACCGCCTATTACTTTTAACTGCTGATATACCTGGTTCATTCTGACGTGATAAAAACCTGTGTTCTCCCGTTTCAATTTTTTTAATGTGAATTCTGCTTCAGCATCCTTAATTGCAAAAACACCGGATAAATTGTCTAATACGGCAACAGCATCCTGCTCATATAATCCTTTACCCTGTATGATGAGTCCTTTACCTCTGGAAAATGCATGGCGTTGCCCCAGCTTTTTACCACGAATGGAAAAAGGTGTGCCCAGTCTGGAGTTCCATTTAATGGTTAAACCAGTCTGTTCCGCATCTTGCGCCAGTTGAATTTGTGTTGCCGATGGTAATCGGCGGGTATGATTATATGGCGGATTCAGAGCGATGTTTTGTGACTTGAGCGTGCTATGATCCGGCCGAAGCGCTAAGCAGGGAATTGTCAATGCAGCGAGAAGCAAAAGAGCTGAAATGAAACGCGTAAATGAATTCATGTTTTTTAACCGTTCAGGGTTAAAGAAAAGAAACCCTTGTCCATCGCGCTCTGAGCCTTGTATACAGGGTTGATCTTCAGAACAATGAACCTTATTGTTGCCCGGGATAACATTACCAGACAGGCTCGTAGCCCGTTTCCCCGAGTTTCTGATAAGAAATTGTTCCGCTTGATGACGACAAAACACACCAATAACCTGTACTTGCGTGATAAACCGCCATGTCTGTCTTACCGTCGCCGTCAAAATCGCCTGGAACAGGCTGATATCCGGACTCGCCAAATTTTTGGTAAGATAATGTACCACTGCTGGATAAAAGGATATACCAGTATCCTGAAGCTTCATGGTAAACCGCCAAGTCAGTCTTGAAATCTCCATCAAAATCACCTGATACCGGAGTATATCCTACCCCGCCAAATTTCTGATATGACAGGCTATCGGTTGAAGAAAGCAGGATATACCAGTACCCTGAAACTTCATGATAGACCGCCAGATCCGTGGAGCCGTCGCCGTCAAAATCACCTGGAACAGGTTCGTATCCAATTTCACCAAGTTTCTGGGAATACGTGGTTCCAAGGCCTGAAAGAGTGATAAACCAGTATCCTGAAGCTTCATGGTAAACCGCCAAGTCAGTCTTGAAATCTCCGTTAAAATCACCTGACACCGGAATATATCCTGTTTCACCGAATTTCTGATATGAGAGACTGGCGCTTGAAGACATGATAATATACCAGTATCCTGAAGCTTCATGATAAACCGCCAGGTCCGTGGAGCCGTCGCCGTCAAAATCGCCTGGAACAGGTTCGTATCCAATTTCACCAAGTTTCT
>CAZBGF010000017.1:0-12627 GCA_964491255.1 uncultured Verrucomicrobiota bacterium | reverse complement strand
CTGGCTTCTGCCAGCGCCATTCCAACTGCATTGCCGCAACCCTGTCCGAGAGGGCCCGTACTTGTTTCAACACCAGGGGTCAATCCATATTCCGGGTGTCCCGGCGTACGGCTGCCCCATTGACGAAATGATTTTAAATCGTCGAGTGACAGGGCGTACCCAGATAAATGCAAAAGACTATAAAGAAGCATACTTCCGTGTCCAGCCGACAAGACAAATCGGTCGCGGTCAGGCCAGTCGGGAGTCGTGGGGCAGTGATTCAAATATTTAAGAAACAGGACAGCGACAAAATCCGCTGTTCCCATTGGCATGCCGGGATGACCTGAATTGGCTTTTTGAATACCGTCAATGGCTAAGCCACGAATGGTGTTGGCAACGAGAGAAAAATCCATAACTATAGGAATTCCTTTCTTAGACGCAGGTTTTCGCAAGATATACGCACTCCGAACGGTTACGGATAACGGATATATATCTCAACACGACGGTTCTTCTGATTGCCGTTAATCGGATCGTTAGGAGCCAGGGGGCGGTCAAAGCCATACCCAACGGGCATCATTCGGTCACTGGCAATTCCAAAATTTTTATTTAAATAATCCGCCGCCGCTTTAGCACGTTTTTCGGATAGTTCCTTGTTATACTTAGCCGAGGATGACTTGCGTTTATCAGCATGACCTTCAATGCGCGCGGTCGTCGTCTTATCACGCGCGAGCACTTTGCCGATGATATCCAAATCTTTAAAATACAAGGCGCGAACATCAGCCTTGTCAGTGTCGAACTCAATATCAAGAGTGAACAGGAGCAAGTCATCGGACGGATCCAGTGGATTTGTATTATCCTCTATCACTTCATGCCCGTCAGCCACGCCGCCTTTATCCGTATCCCGCACCAGCGGATCGGTTTTGTACTGATAGACCTCGGCTCCATCGAGCAGTCCATCATAATCCGTGTCCGGACTCAGGGGATCGGTTTTGTATGTTTTAACTTCCTCGCCGTCGGTCAAACCGTCATTATCCGTATCCGGATTACCTGGGTCCGTGCCTATCCCCAGTTCTTCCTGGTCTGACAGGCCATCACCATCCGTATCAACCGCGCCTCCGATCACAGCGTATTTTTTCGGAACATTAGCGCCCCATCTCCATGAAACTCCGGCGCTTGGCATAAAGTTGCATTCGGTATGCTCAACGGTCACAACACCGATTAAATCTGCTCGAATTGCCCATTCCCTGTTGAAGTGATACGCCAATCCAGCGCCGTACCGCAGGGTCGTATCAGTCTGCTTCCGGCTCCAGCGGTCCTCGTCAAAATGGATCAGCCCGATACCACCAATTAAATAAGGATCCCAATGCCGATTATCCGTCAACGGTAAATGAAAGAGCCCATCAACGGCTCCGCCGAAAGCAGAAGTCGAATCAGCTCCTAACCCGGCACGTGCAACGGGAACACCAGTCTGATAGTCATAAACTGTATTTCCCTGCAACCGCGGCATATAATTGAATACTCCCTCAATGGTCAGCCAGGACAAAACATCATAACCAAGACGAAGAGAGCCGCAGAACCCATCCCCTGTCGCTTCATCCCCTTCAAATAAAATAGCCCCGCCGTTCAAGCTGATAGTCCATGGCGGCAAATCATTATCTTTATCCTGTCCAGAAAGCAAACAGGGAGCCATAAAAAAAGCACCTGTTGCGATCATCATTCCTGCAATCTTATAAAGACGTTTCATCATTCATCTCCTGTTTAATATATGTAACAACTACTCAGGTTATTTAGCCTGTAGACTGTTAGGAAAATCCGGTGGTTGCCGGATTCCAACCTACAGGCTAAATGCCTACAGCCTATCTACCTAAATTACTCACATCGCATTATAATCCAAGACATTCAAAAGACAAGGTGAAGTTTGGTTTTTTTGGTGAATATTCAGAAGCCCCCGCATTTGGATTCATCCTGAACACACACTTGACTTTCGTCGGCGCGCAGGTCTGGCGCTTTTCCTGGAGCTTTGAACCCCGGGAACGGGCGTCTGTTTAAATTTCAGCTTCCCCTTCTCCAAAAACACATCAACGGTTACCGACCTGTTTATACGGCCAGCAAGTATTTCCTCAGCCAATGGGTCCTGCAGATACTTCTCCACAGCCCTGCGAAGCGGACGCGCGCCATTAGTAATATCAAAGCCTTTTTTGACAAGAAATGTTTTAACTTTATCATTTAAACGGATTTCCACCTGTTTATCAGCCATACGAGCGCTGACCTTAGCCAGTTCCAATTCCAGAATTTTACCCACATCCTCCTGACTCAACTGCCGGAACACGATCATATCATCCAGGCGATTGATCAGCTCTGGCCTGAACACAAGCTTTGCCTCCTCCAGCATATTGGATTTCAACCGCTCGAAATTCGTTTCACTGCCGTCACTGCTGAATCCCAACCCACTGTCATTTTTAACGAACTTGGCCCCAATGTTAGACGTCATAATAATAACCGTATTTCTGAAATTAACTCGGCGCCCAATACTGTCAGTCAGCATGCCTTCCTCCAGAATCTGCAGTAAGATGTGCATCACTTCCGGATGTGCCTTCTCCACCTCGTCGAATAACACAACAGAATAGGGTTTCCGCCGCACCTTTTCCGTAAGCTGACCGCCTTCGTCATGTCCGACATAACCGGGAGGCGAACCAATCATACGTGAGACCATAAATTTATCCATATACTCGGACATATCGAGTTGAACAAGAGCGTCTTGATCGTTGAACATATATTCAGCCAGAGCCTTGGCAAGAAGCGTCTTACCAACACCACTCGGCCCGAGAAAAACAAACGATCCGATAGGCCTATGAGGATCCTTGAGATCAGCACGGGATCGCCGCAATGCTTTAGAAATAGCAACCACCGCCTCTGATTGACCAATCACTATTTTCTCCAATTCTCCTTCCATACCGAGCAAACGCGAGGACTCCCTCTCACCCATCTTGACTAACGGCACGCCCGTCCATTTGGACACCACGTTCATGATGTCTTCTTTACTCACGGTAATTATTTTTTTCTTCTGAGTTTTTCGCCATTTTTCCATGAGTTTATCAAATTTTTCCCGTTTACTTCTTTCCTCATCACGATGCTGGGCGGCTTTTTCAAACTCCTGAGCCTTGATGGCTTCTTCCTTAAGATTTTTCAGGTTATAGATTACTTTCTCCATTTTTTTCATATTTTGAGGACGAGTCGTCATCACAATCCGTGTATTAGCCCCAGCCTCATCAATCACGTCAATAGCCTTGTCAGGAAGATATCTGCCCATAATATATCGACTGGCCATATAGGTTGCCGCCGCCAGACTATCGTCTGTAAACTTCACGTTATGATGCTTTTCATACCGAGATTGAAGGCCCTTCAAAATTTCAATGGTTTCCTGCTCAGTCGGTTCATTAACCATAACGGTTTGAAAGCGACGCTCCAGCGCAGAGTCTTTCTCGATATATTTACGGTATTCATTCATCGTAGTTGCGCCAATACACTGCAACTCGCCCCTTGACAACGCAGGTTTGATGATATTCGACGCATCCATTGCACCTTCCGCGGAACCTGCGCCAACAATGGTGTGAAGCTCATCCATAAAGAGAATAATTTTTTTCGAGTGCTTGATTTCATCCATAACTGCTTTTATTCGTTCTTCAAACTGGCCGCGGTACTTCGTGCCCGCTACCATCAGGGCCATATCCAGCGCGATCATCTGCTTATCCATCAGCGGTTCCGGCACTTCTCTATCCGCTATCATCTGAGCCAGCCCTTCAACAATCGCAGTTTTACCCACACCAGCTTCTCCCAACAAAGTTGGATTATTTTTCGTGCGCCTGCATAGAATGTGCATCACGCGCCGAATTTCATCATTACGGCCGATTACAGGATCCAACTCACCTTTTCCCGCCATTTTGGTTAAATTTCTGCCAAAGGCATTTAACGCCGGAGTTTTGATTTCCTTCGACTTGGCAGTTGCAGGTGCCGTAGATTCAAGCAGCCCATCATCAGACTCAAAATTAGGATCGAGCTCCTTCATGACTTCAATCCGCGTTCGCTCAATGTCCACATTAAGATTCTTTAAAACCTGAGCAGCGACTCCCTCCTCCTCACGGAGCAATCCAAGAAGAATATGTTCCGTCCCAATATAACTATGATTCAGTGAACGCGCTTCATTATGGGCTAAACCGAGCACCTTCTTGGCTCTCGGAGTCATTGGCACAGGGCCTTCTGTCTTGGTCTCCGGACCTTGGCCCACGGCTTTTTCGACTTCCAGACGCAGTGTTTCGAGCTCCACCCCCATCTTCTCAAGAACACTTACAGCAACTCCCTCATCCAGCGCAATCAGGCCGAGAAGTAAATGTTCAGTTCCAACATACGGATGATTGAACCGATCTGCTTCCTTCCGCGCTAATTGAATTACCTGTTGCGCACGTGGTGTAAAATCATTCATAACACTTTAACTCCTTAACTTATTATCACACAATTAGCCCCGACATTGCACGAACAAAGCCGCAAGTTTTCAACACGGCTTATGTCCAGTTTGCCGAGCCAATCGTCCGCGAACGAGTCGAGCCCGCGCTAAATCTCTTTTTTCCGGACCGATCTTTCCCTCAATTTTCTGGAGATGCCCCGGCTGAATCAAGAGAAACAGCTCGTCAATCATCACTTTATCCAAGTTTACTACAATACCCATGTCAATGCCAAGCCAAAGATTAGACAGCATATCCAAAGTTTCCTTGGAATCAAGCATATAAGCATGCGACATGATGCCGTAAGCACGCCAGACATGATCGCGCAACACATTTCCTTTCTTCTGTATTAGCCGGGAACGCGCATTCCTTTCATGTTCCGCAATCTCAAGAACAATTTGTTCAATCCGATTGATAATGGTATCTTCTTTTTCACCCAGCGTGGTTTGATTAGACAATTGGAACATATCGCCCGAAGCCTCCGTCCCTTCGCCCCACAATCCGCGCACAGCCAATCCAAGCTTGGAAACTCCCCTGATGATTGGATTGATCTCGTTCATGAGGACCAAACCCGGCAGATGGAGCATCACACTCGCACGTATTCCGGTACCGACATTAGTCGGACACGCAGATAAATACCCCAGTTGCGGCGACACCGCGTAACTTACATGCTTATCGATTTCAGAATCCACCCGATCAATAATTTTCCATAACCCCCGCAAATCCAGCCCCGACGACATCGCCTGCATCCGAATATGATCCTCTTCATTGACCATAATGGAAATAGATTCGTCTTTCTTGAAAACGAGCCCGCTTTCAGCTCCCTTTTTAGCCAGTTCCCGGCTTATGAGATGACGCTCCACCAGGACTTCCTTATCTACACGATCCAATTCCCCCATATCAAGAATCACCGATGATTTGCATATGGGCAGTTTTTTCAGGACTGCCCGCAAGTCATGCCACATTCGAACCGATTCTTCCTTGCCAGCCCAGCCGGGGAACACACGCCCATCAATATTCCTTGCCAGACGCACTCGACTGCTCACCAATATCCCTTCACTAACACCTACATTAAGCCAGGCGCCAGATTGGTTCAGAAGATCATCTACTGCTTTCATGACTGATTTGGGATTATTCAATACGCATTGCGCCTGCTGATATATTTTCTTGCAAAACCTGCATGTTTATCTCAATAGAACGTCCCTGTCAGCGGCGTTTATTCTCACGTCTGACTGCTTTTCTTTTGCCCACACTGTTTAATCTGATCCCTGAGCCTGGCCGCTTCTTCATAATTTTCTGATGCAATCGCGTCTGCCAGCGCTTTCTTCAACGTCAACAGGTTAACACTCGTATTGATCTTAGCCAAACTTTTCGCCGGCATTTTACCCTCATGCTGTTCGCCTTTATGCATAGCCTCGATCAAAGGTTTCAATTCTTCGGCAAACGTGTCATAGCAGACTTGACAGCCGAGCCGTGATGTTTTTCTGAAATCCGAAAAACACATATGGCAGACCGGGCAGGTCTTGTTATTCACTTCCGGATCGTTTTCTTTTTGACTGCCAAGCCCAAGCAGAACATCCGTAAAGTCAATCGTACCACTCACATCGAGTCCACTCTCAGCCGCGCATTCTTCACACAAATTGATTTTTTTAACTTCGTCGTTAATCACCTGTGTAAGATGAACAGTGGCTTCGCTCTCTCCGCATACGTCACACAACATGCTTATGCTCCTATTAACTCTAGAAGTGCCTAAAGTGAGCTAAAGTTAAAAGTGGTAAGTGAAATTCCAGTCACTTTAGGCACTTTAGCTCACTTATAACTTTAGCTCACTGCTGCCATAACCGGAGTACCCGAATGGGCTGCAAATTCATGAAAACACGCGGTGAGCTCAATGGTTTTGAGTCCAGGTTTGCCTGTTCCAATCTTTCGCCTATCCATTTCAACCACGCTGATGATTTCAGCGGCCGTACCAGTCAAAAACATTTCATCGGCATTATACAAATCGCACCGGGTCAGCAGCGTTTCGCAGACATCAAAACCTTTCTGCCGCGCCTGGTCCATTACGACGTTCCGCGAAATCCCTTCAAGACCGCCTGAATAAACCGGCGGAGTTATCAACTGATTACCCTTGATGATAAATACATTATCCGCAGATGCCTCAGCAACATACCCCTGAGAATTCAGCATAATCACTTCCAGCACACCGGCGTTGATTGCCTCGATTTTTGCCATAATATTATTCAAATAGTTCAAACTCTTGATGCTGGGGCTGAGTGCTCCATTATTATTCCGAATAGTGCCTGAAGTCACGACTTTCAGCCCTTCCTTATATAATTTTTTGGAATATAACTGAATGTTTGCAGGAATAATAATAAACTGGCTGTTACGACAGACATACGGGTTCAGCCCGAGCGTCCCAATACCACGGGTTATGATCAGGCGGACGTAACCATTTACCATCCTGTTTGCCTTGCAGGTTTGAACGACCGCTTTTATAACGGCACGTTTACTCAAACGAATATTCAACGCAATGGCATGAGCCGAACGATACAACCGATCAATATGAGCATCGAGCATGAATACCCGTCCGTTATAAATCCGGATACCTTCGAAAACCCCATCGCCATAAAGCAAGCCATGATCAAACACTGAAATTTTCGCGTCTTTTTCTGAAAACAATTTCCCGTTAATATAAATTTTCATTTTTCAGCCTTTCAACTTTCAACACTCTGTTTGTAACTGCTCAAGTATAGCCACCAAGACACAAAAATGATACGGATGAAAACAAAAAGAAATATTGTCTTTTGCCTTTCTTTATGCCTTTGCGGCTGAATAGTTACCTATATTTTATGCATCTTTAATAAAAAGCCAGGCATCCATGTTCTAATTTCATTACGTGATCACACCGCCTGGCCACAGCAAGATTATGGGTAACAAGAATGAGGGTCTTACCCTTTTCCCGAGTCATGGCTAACAAAATATCCAGAATGTTGTCACCAGTAACAGAATCCAGATTGCCTGTTGGCTCATCTGCCAGCACCACATCCGGCTGATTCATCAAGGCCCGGGCAAGCGCTACGCGCTGTTGCTCGCCTCCTGAAAGCTCCGTGGGCAAGTACCCAGACCTGTCCTCTAAACCTACTGATTTCAATAATGCTAAGCCCCGATCCCGATTAGCGGAACCGCTTCCAGCCCAAAATTTCTCCTGACGGGAACCATGGTTCCTGGCCGGCAAGATAACATTTTCCAACACATCCAGATCCGGAAGGAGGTGATAAAACTGGAACACAAATCCAATACGGCATGCCCTGACCCGAGTCCGTTGACTGCCGGACATTTCATACAAATCCTGCCCCTGAAAGATCACAGAGCCTCCTGTGGGCTTCTCGATGCCACCGATAATATGAAGCAAAGTGCTTTTTCCAGAACCACTTGAGCCGACAATAGACACTGTTTCCCCACGCCGCACATCAAGCGTCACATCTTTCAACACTTTTAATGTGCTCCAGCCCATGGAGAACGTCTTACTCAGATGATTGACCCTCAACGCAAAAGGAGTTTGGCCCTGAGACTCAAATGAATTTGCCGAATCCTGGTTCATCTTTACATTCATAGCCGTTTTGTGATCCTCACTCATAACGCAAAGCCTGCGCAGGATCCAGACGAGCCGCGCGATAAGCAGGCAGGAGGCCTGCCAGCGTACAGATTACCATTGTCAAGACGGCCACCAATGTCACATCAACCAGCGAAGTGTTTGCCGGTATTTCGCTTAGATGATATAGCTCTTTGGGAAACAGATCCATGTGCAAACTGCTTGACATCCAATTCATTATGTTATTCCGGTAATTAAGCGCGAGCATACCGAACATAACCCCAAGAACGGTTCCCAATGCGCCTTGAATCCATCCCTCCCACAAGAACACCCGCATGATACTGCCGGATGAAAAACCAAGTGCCTTGAGCAATCCTATCTCCTTGGTTTTTTGAACCACCACTATAATCAAGCTGTTGGTAATACCAAAAGCCGCGACCAATACAACAAAAATCAACAGGAAAAACATCATGCTTTTTTCAACCCGCAAAGCATCAAACAACTGACGATTCACATCCATCCATGTTTTAACGCTGACGCCCGGATAATCCGCAGTCAACCGACTTGATATATTCCGTGCTACACCCATGACCTTACATGGATCCCCTGTCATGACCCGCAAAGCATGTGCACCGCTATCCATTCCGTACAGTCCCCGCGCCACCGCAATCGGCATAAAAATAAATCCCATATCATATTCCCACATGCCGATTTCAAAAATACCCGAGACCGTAACTTCCTCCGGCAGGCTGATCTCATCGCGACCCGAGATAAAACTCTGCGGAGAATAAATCAACAACCGGTCGCCAATCCCCACACCAAGACGCAATGCAAGTTCACTGCCAACCACAACTTCGTCTTCATCCAAATCAAAATCACCGGCTGTCATATGTTGAGGAATCTGGCTGACTTTTCTCTCACTTTCAACATCAACCCCGCGCATCAAGGGCGTA
Source organism: uncultured Verrucomicrobiota bacterium (assembly GCA_964491255.1). GTDB lineage: Bacteria > Verrucomicrobiota > Kiritimatiellia > JAAZAB01 > JAAZAB01 > CAZBGF01. Next base: position 3,604 of record CAZBGF010000017.1, on the reverse strand, counting down.
GACACAACACCGTTATGCTGAACAAATGTCAGGCCCTGCACATACGGAGCCACGCCTGTAACACCGTCAACCTGTTTGATAACGCGAACGAGCTCATCAACATTCTCAATGCCACCCTTACACGTAACTGTCACATGAGAATCAAAGCCCAGAATTTTATTGCGCCACATCTCATCAAATCCGCTCATGACAGACAGCACAATAACGAGAACCGCGACCCCTAATAAAACTCCAATCACCGATATAACGGAAATCACAGAAAGAAACGTCCTCCCGGGCTTCAGATACTTGATGGCGAGGAATAATGAAAAAGGTAATGTCATGTCTATTGCCAGTAATTCGCATCTCGTGAAGCTTACCGCTTACCGTCATCTGATTTCACGCGCAGTTGAGGAAAAAGAATAACATCCCGAATCGCGTCAGCTCCGGTCAAAACCATAATCAACCTGTCAATGCCGATCCCCATACCGCCAGTTGGAGGCATCCCATGTTCAAGTGCTATGAGAAAATCTTCATCTATCTGTTGGTTTTCGGCATCTGCCGGTCCGGGGAGACGACTCGCCTGTGCCCGCCTGCCCGCCTTGCCCGAGCCGGAGCTCAGGCCGGCCAGGGAAGAACCGCCCTGCGGCGAGGAATCCGGGCTCGTACCGGCCAGGAGGGGGGCTTCCTGTGTGGAACTGCCCTGCAGTGAGGATTCCTGAAATCGTTTTCTCTGCTCTATGGGATCAATCAGTTCTGAATATCCAGGAGCGATTTCCTTGCCGCCAATAACGAGTTCAAAAACATCAACAACCGTTGGATCATCATCGCACACTTTCGCCAACGGAACAAGTTCGCGGGGCAGCCGTGTGACAATTGTAGGCTGTTCAAGCTGACGCTCGATGGTTTTTTCGTAAATTTCATGCGTAATCTGAGGATGGTTCCAGTCCGTATCAATGGTCAGCCCCAGTGCAGAGGCTCGCTCTCGCGCAATCGCCACAGAAAGCTCAAACCAGTCGGACCCCATTTTTTCAAGAATTAAATCCCGATAGGCAACCTCGCGCCAGGGAGATGAAAGATCAACGCGATTATTTTCACTGCCCACCTGAAGAGTGCTGAACACATTCTGAGCCACGGTTGTAATCAGCCCCTCAACCAACGCCTTCATCCCCCGCATATCCGAGTAGGCCTGATAAACTTCCAGCATGGTAAACTCTGGATTATGTGTCTTGGATATCCCTTCATTCCTGAAATTCCGATTCAGTTCGAAAATCTTATCAAAACCACCCACCAAAAGCCGCTTCAAATACAGCTCCGGAGCTATCCGAAGAAACATATCGGTTGACAAAGCCGTATAATGGGTTCGAAATGGTTTTGCAATGGCACCGCCGGGCATGGACTGCATCATTGGAGTTTCGACTTCGTCAAATCCATGATCCCACAGGAAAGAGCGAATTTCGCGAATTATACGTATTCGCTTATCGAAAAATCCCCGGGCTTCGGGGTTGGAAATCAAATCCAGATATCGCTGACGATATCTAATCTCAACGTCTTTAAGGCCGTGCCACTTTTCCGGAAGCGGACGCAATGCTTTAGTTAATAAAGTCCACTTCTGAATTCGAATGGTTTGCTCCCCGGTCCGCGTGACAAAGAGATCGCCTTCCACTCCGATAATATCACCCGAATCGAGAAGCTTGAAAGCATCGAACGCCTTATCATCCATATGGGCTTTACCAGCATAAACCTGAAAACGCCCGCTCCCGTCACGAAGATCAGCAAAAACACTCTTGCCCATATGCCGGATGGTTATTAACCGGCCGGCAGCTCGCACAACATGGTCTTCCCTGAAATTCGTTCTGATTTCCGATAACCGGCCAGTGATAGAAAACGCAGACCCAAACGGTTGATATCCAGACTCAGCCAGCCGGTGTTGTTTGATTAACCGCTGTTTTTTTTCGCCATAACCATCCTGATTTACAGGTGGGTGTTTACTTGCATCCATTTCAGTCATTTCATTCAGCGGATAATCAAAAATCAACGGCCAATCGCAAGGCGTTCGGCAAAGCGTTTAGGCAAACCTACACTCCTGATCTTTTTCTGTGCCAGGTCAATCGCATAAGGCACGCGCCTGAGTTCGATTTCCTTTTTTGCAAGATCGAAAACAGCATAGGAAGACCTGGCATCCCCATCGCGCGGCTGACCAACACTTCCGACATTAATAAAATACTTTTTACCTCTTTTCATCTTGATCTTGGCGTACGTTCCGCCGGAAACATCATTTCCCTTCTCAAAAGCCAGTGGTACATGAGTATGTCCGTAAAAACAAACCGTTGTCATCTGGTAATTAAAACTGGCCTCCGCCTCCAGATTTTCAAAGACATAGCCCCACATCTCCGGCATATCCAGCGTACTATGCACAATCGTGAAACCCCCGACACGTTCGACCATCTTCAAATCCGCAAGATACTTCCGCTGTTCATCTGACAACTGCTTCCGAGTCCATTCCACCGCATCGGCAGCAAGCGGATGGAATCCAGCCAGATTCTCATCCAAAGAGCAATAATGATCATGATTTCCACGGACCGACAGGCAGTTCAGCTCCCTGATCTTCTCTAAACATTCAATAGGATTAGCATTATAGCCGACAATATCTCCCAAACACACATAATGAGTTACCCCATACTCATGCGCATCCTTCAGAACAGCGGTCAATCCTTCCAGATTACTATGAATATCACTAAAAACAGCATATATTGGATCACTCATTGATAATAATCCTATAACCTCATTAATGCGGCTGCCAGAAGTAAATCGTCAGGTGTTGTGATTTTAATATTCGATGAACTGGATTGAACCAATCTCACCTTTCTTGAAACCAACTCAACTGCCGAAGCTTCGTCAGTCACCACTAATTTCTTCCTTTTCACCAACTTAAACGCTTTTAGAAGTAAATCTAACTTAAACGTCTGAGGCGTCTGAACCTGCCACAACTTTGCCCGATCAATCGTTTTGGAAATGATCATGCCGCGATCTGCTTGTTTCATAGTGTCCGTGACCTTAACGGCAGCAACACCTGATCCGTACTGTTTTGCCGATTTAATTGTGTCAGCAATCAGGCTCGTGGTCACACATGGTCGAGCTCCATCATGAACCGCCACAATCGAAACTCCTTTTTTCACTTCCGCCAATCCCTTGGCAACTGAAAGCTGTCGCCGATTTCCACCGGCAATTATTTTTCTCACCTTTGTACATCCAAACATCCGGGCAGCATAACGGGCGGATTCAATCTGCTCTTTTCGGACAACAAGAATTACATCATCAATATCCGAACATTTTTCGAACGCCAACATTGAATACACGATAACAGGCTTGGGTCCAAGGCTGAGAAAAGCCTTGTCCACATTCTTACCCACACGTTTACTCCAACCAGCAGCAACAATAATTCCACTATTCATAAGTTTTCCACCAAAAATTAAAAATACGATCCTACAACCTGTAACAAACAATGATTTATCATATTAACCGCTTGTCACATGCTAAGTCAAATCAAAAATACGCCTAAAATAGGCCAGGGCACTGTCAAGAAAAGTGTGTACTTTTAGATAGAAGCGGATCGCCGATAGAT
>CAZBGF010000016.1:5721-12809 GCA_964491255.1 uncultured Verrucomicrobiota bacterium | reverse complement strand
GCGGCGGCAAAAGCGCTGGCCGTGTCATGAGAGCCCACTGCGATAAGATTGGCGCGATTCAAGCCGGTGATATCCGCAATGGGCTGATGAAGTTGGCCAATGATCGTGCCTGGCTCGACAATCTCCGGCATGACTTCAGCTGGAATGCCGAGTTTGTCCAGAATTTCTATACTCCATGTTTTTGATCTGGCATCCATGAGCTGGGTGACACTGGCCCATGAGGAATCAATCTTGATAATACCGCCCAGATAGTAATAGAACAAAGACGGAATTGGTATAAACCGGCAATGGGGAAGAAGAAGATTTTTTCGGTTCTGAATAAACCACAGAATTTGGTTGCTGACGTTAAACGGCTGGAAATGAATGCCGGTAATTTCGTAGATGCGTTCAGCAGGAATGCGAGCTTTGACTTGTTCGGTCATATGATCCAAGCGATGGTCGCGATAGGCATAGATTTTTCCGAGCATATCACCTTCTTCACTGAAGAAGTGTCCGTCCGCACCCCATGTGTCAATGCCAATTCCGTCCAGCTTGTCTCCTGTTTCCCGTCGAAAAGCGCGCAGTCCTTTCATGATATTGGTATAGATTAACGCATCGTCCCAGTACATACGCTCAGTGATCGTGCCGCTTTTATCTGGAATATGGAAAGAAATGCATTCATAGGAAAAGCGATGAATTTCCTGCATGGAAAAACCGTTTTTATCAAAAACACCGGCAAAACATTTACCGCCTGATGCACCAAGGTCAATTGCGAGAAATCTTTTGGTGTTAATCATTGATTCCTTTTCCATCGATTTGTCCGTCATCTGACTTCTGTCCCGACTTTTCGTTCTTCGGTTGCGGTTGCGTAGCTGGAATCGTCTTTTGTCTTACGGTTACGTCTTTCTTTCACGACCGCCGAGCGACGTTCAACGTTTCCCTGGCCGCAGGGCGGCTCTATTGGCAGGCGAGCTGCACCACCATTAAACGTTCCACGTCTCAGATGTCTGACCCCTGACCCGACTTCGTGTCCGCTGTTAGCGGAATCGCTTCGTCGGGCTTGCGCCTCTGACCATCAACCATTCCTCAGACCTCTATCTCATCTCCTGCCCGCCGGTTACATTAATCGCCTGCCCTGTCATATACGATGACTGGTCTGAAGCCAGGAAAACAACGGCATTGCAAACATCATAATACGAGCATCCGCGTTTCATTGGCACTTCATTAATATACTTTTTACGCACTTCTGCTTCCGTGATATCCTGGTTTTTTGCGTATTGCTTGTACAGATTGTTGACCCATAATGGAGAATCGAGCATATTGCCCGGGCAGATTGCGTTTACACGAATACCTTTATCCGCCATTTCCAGGGCTGTGCTTTGAACCAGGCCGATGCCGCCGAACTTCGACGCGGCATAGGCTGAATTTCTGAAAGACCCCTTTTTCCCCGATTTTGAGTTGATTTGAATATAAGACCCGCTTTTCGCGCGTTCCATCGCACGCAGAGCATGTTTCATACAGATCATCTGTCCGACCAGATTAACATCTATAACCTGGCGCCATCGAGCTGTATCGAAATCAATAATTGGTCCGGAAATCAGAATGCCGGCATTAGCTACAAATATATCAACCCCTCCCCAGCTCTTTTCAGACAGCGCTAATACAGCTTCAACATCAGGTTCATGAGTTACATCGCATTTCATATTCAGGAAAACATCGCCATATTGCTTTTTCCATTTGGCGGTTTTTTCCTTTGTCTGTACTTCCTGTATATCCGTCAGAATAATCCTGCATCCTTCCTGAATCAACCGTTCAGCAATAGCTTCGCCTAAGCCCTGGCTGGCGCCAGTCACGATCGCGCGTTTATCTTTTAGCATTTTCACGTGTTTCTCCTTGTTCGAATTCTTCTTTTTTTATTCTCGTACGAAGCCACAAAGACAATTATTAATTCGGAGCTCGGAGTTCGGAATTATCCTGAACAGCATTTTCCGTTCCGTGCTCCGCATTCTGCGTTCCCTTTTTTGCGTCTTAGTGGCTACCTGAGTTACGGAATGATCACGACTTTTAAAGACCCCTTTGAAGGATCACGTTGAACTCGCACCGCCTCGTTAAACTCATCCAGAGAGAACCTATGTGTAACTAAAGGACGTCCGTCGATTTTTCCTGATACCAGAAAATCTCGAGCTGAAAGATATTCCTCCCGCGAGGAGCTGTTCGCTCCATGCAGGTTCAGTTCGAGATAGTGAATTTTATTCAAATCAATGGGTTCAATCGGATCAGATTTAGGCATTCCGGCGAAAATGGATAAATGGCCGCCTCTTTTCAATAGTTTTATTCCCTTGCTGACCAGCGCCTTGACAGAAGCAGCCACCACAACCGCATCAACACCCCGGCCTCCCGTGGTTTTACTCACCCATGCTTCTATATCCTTTGTTCCGCTGTTCACCAGATTATCAAAAGGTAATCCCATTTTCTTAAGTAAATCCAGGCGATGTTGAGAAATATCCATGATCGTTATCTGGCTGGCCCCGCGTGCCCTGGCCAGTAATCCATTCAGCACTCCGATAATCCCGCCGCCAAAAATGACTACATGTTCCATTTTTTCCATTGGAATATATTTCATGCCGTTCACACAACAGCTCAATGGCTCGATGAGAGTCCCAAGATCATCTGATAGATCATCAGGAATCGAGATAAGACAGCCCTGGTCGACAGCCTTTTTCGGCATGAGCGTGTATTCGGCAAATCCTCCGTTAAACTGATAACCTATCGCAGTAAATCCCTTTTCACAGAGATTCTCGCGATGTATTTTACACATTGGGCATGCGCCGCATCCGATAACTGTTTGAACAATAAAACGTTTTCCTTTCTGTATGTCCCTTACGTCTTTGCCGATGGCTGACACTGTGCCTGTGATTTCATGGCCCACGATATTGACGTCAACATGTTTTTCACCGGAAAGCACACGTTGATCCGTTCCGCATAATGCGCAGGCTTTCACCTTTAACAGAACTTCTCCAGGCCCCGGTGTTGGGGTTGGAACACTCTCAATTTTAATGACTCCCGGCTTTTGAATAACAGCGGCTTTCATCATCAATTATAATCCTTTCAAAATATATTTCTCAAAAAATACTTTCGCAAGATATACACAGATAATTAAAAATAATTAAAGTGTCTTCATAACTTATAACTCATAACTTTCAACTCATAACTTTTCCTCCTGACAATCTGCGTTCATCTGCGTCCGAATTTATTACAGCATCGGAGTCAGAAGATTGCAGAGATTTTCCAGAAAACGCCGGCTCGTGGGTCGAGACTGCCAGACACGGAGATTCACTTCATCACTTTCATCGATGTCCTGCAATACAATCAGTTTTAATGCGTTGATGAACGGGGCGTCAAACACGGCCATATTGGTTTCATAATTCAGGCGCAGACTGCGCACGTCAAGATTTCCACTTCCGACTAATGCCATTGTATCATCTATGATCATGGCTTTAGCATGAATGAACGGCGGATGCCGTTCAAAAATGCGGACACCTGCCAACATCAGTTCTTCATAAAGCGCGCGTCCAGCCATGCCCGCGTAAATATGATTATTGTGTTGTGGAACGATCAATCGGACATCCACGCCGCGGAGAGCTGCCATCCGGAATGCGTGAATAATATCATGAGTTGGGGCAAAGTAAGGCGTTACCGCGAGTATTTGCCGGCGGGCTGAGGTCAAACATTCGAAAACAACATCTGACATGATCTCCATTTCATCAGAGGTTGGACCGCTGTTTACAAGGCGTATCATGGCATTTCCTTTGGCAGGTAAATGCGGAAAATGTGATTGCTGAAGCAGGATTTTGGGATCGTCGTTTGTCATGAAGTACCAGTCGCGCAGAAAAGAATATTGCAATTCCTGCACGATCGGGCCTTGAAGAGAAAAATGATAATCACGGATTGCCGGCTCATCCGGACGCGATACGTTTTCAATATGCAGATTGATGCCGCCCATAAACGCCTGGCTGCCGTCAACAATAAGGGCTTTGCGATGATTTCTCAAATTGATCTGAAACCGGCGTTTCATGGCGTTTACCTGAGTCCAGCCGCTAATATGCATGTTAGGTATGTTCCGATATTTGGAGAAAAAATGCCCGAGCATTGCATTGGTTGATCCGAACCGGTCGAACAGAAGCCGTACTGTAACGCCTTCACGGGCTTTTTCAGCCAGAAGATCCAGGAATTTATTTCCCACAGGATCATCGCTAATGATAAAAGTCTGGAGATGCACGTGATGACGCGCCTTACCTATAGCGTCCAGCATTTGAGGAAAGGCTTCATCGCCGTTCACAAGAGGATGAATTTGATTTCCGCCGAGGAGTGGGTACTCCTGCAGAATGTTGTTCATAACGCCGTTTAATTCGCGCGCAAGTGAGCCTTTAGGTTCAGTTGCAAGCGACTCATGAACAGCACGCCAATAGGTCATAGGGAGCGCTTCATTTTCACGAGCCTGCCGTTCAGCGAGAAAATTGCGGTTGGCGCGTTGTTTATGCCAGCCTTTCCGCGGCACGCGATTAATCCCGATTATCAGGTAAAACATGGGGCCGATCAGAGGAAATGACCATGAAACAAAAATCCACAGGAGCGCGGATGTTGCCTCGCGCCGGGTTTTAAGACAGTGATAACAGACGAGAACAAAAAGAGTGAGATGCAGAAAAATGTCAATGGATAACCATTGCCATAGATGGAGTGATTCTTGCGCTGTTGTCTGAGTCAGAATGGATAATACTGTTGTGTTCATATCGGTGATGACAGGTTTTTCTTGTAAAGATTCAGTAAACTCTGTGCTGGTGCATGACATGTCCGGATGATGTGCGGAAATGCCGCTTGCTTGATGATGCCTTTTTCGTGAACTGTTACAATCTTTTTTGTTTTTTACTCTAACTTAAATTTTATATAATTTACAGGACAATGTGAAGAATAAACAGGATGCGTTCACAGCTATCAGCTGTCAGTAATCAGCAGGAGGAAATATTAAGATGAAATTTGAAGATATGGAAGTTTGGAAGAGGTCAGCACGGCTTTTAGCCGAGTTATATAAACATTTTGCCGGAATCAATGACTATGGTTTCAGGGATCATATAACTCGCTCAGGCTTATCTATTCCAAGCAATATCGCTGAGGGTTCTGAAAGAGGCTCTCACAAAGATTTTATCCGGTTTCTCCAATATGCAAAAGGTTCCTGCGGGGAACTGAGAACCCAAATCTATATCGGAATAGATATTGGTTACATCTTACAAGAAAAAGAAAATTTTTGGATACAGGAAACCCGTGAGTTATCAGCTATGCTGGTCGGCTTTATCAGCTCAATCCAAAACCAACTAAAAACTGATAGCTGATTACTGATAGCTGTGAACGGTTACGAATAAACAGGATGAATGAAATGTTAAAAGTTCCGGGCATGTTGATGATTGGTTCGGCAGGACGCAATTCCGGCAAAACAGAGTTCGCCTGTGCTTTGATCAGGCGGTTCGCGGGTGACTTTGATATTGTCGGGGTGAAGGTGACTGCTGTTGATCGTAACGATAGAATTTGCCCGCGCGGCAAAGCCGCTGGTCAATATTAATACAATAGAAGACTATAAATCATATCAGAACCTGAATCGGTGACCGAAGTTGGAAATGGTAAGCTATAAGGTAGGCACAAAGTAATGATAAAATAACAAAATACTGGCCGCCTTCGGCGCCGCTAGCTGGAGGCGCACCAGTCTCGCACTCGCCGGATTTCTTTTTGCTTTGTGCCTTTGTCACTTTGTACCTGAGTAGATATTTTAAGTTTCATTCTTTCGATAAAATCAACTTTTCTTGCTTGCGGCTTCTTTAATTAATTTCGTCGCGATGACTTCTCTCTGAATCTGATTGGTGCCTTCGTAAATCTGTGTGATTTTGGCATCCCTCATCATTTTTTCAACGGGGTATTCCTTCATATAGCCGTACCCGCCGAAAATTTGAACGGCGTCAGTTGTAACGCGCATGGCAACATCCGACGCGTACAATTTGCACATTGCCGAAATTTTGCTGATATCTTTGGCGCCGTTGTCGACATGCCGGGCGGCCTGATAAACAAGCGCGCGCGCCGCCTCGACCTGGGTGGCCATGTCGGCCAGCATGAACTGAATGCCCTGAAATGAGCAGATCGGCTTGCCGAATTGACGGCGCTGACGGCTGTAAGCGATTGCTTCATCAAGAGCGCCGGCAGCAATGCCGAGTGCCTGCGCTGCAACCCCGGGCCGCGACATGTCTAATGTCTTCATAGTCAAAATGAATCCCAGGCCTTCTTTTCCTAATAGATTTTTTTTAGGAACCCGGCAGTCTTGAAAAATCAGCTCTCTGGTAGCCGAGGCCCTGATGCCCATTTTATTTTCCTTTTTGCCAAAGGTGAATCCAGGTGTGTCCTTTTCCACGATAATAGCGCTGGCTCCGCGAGAACCTTTGGTTTTATCGGTTTTGTTAATAACAGTGTAAATTTCGGCTTCGCCGCCATTAGTGATCCATTGTTTGGTTCCATTAATAATATAGTCATCTCCATCGCGGACAGCAGTCGTGGCAATGGCGCCAGCATCACTGCCGGCGTTCGCTTCCGTCAGAGCGAATGCAGCTAATGATTTTCCCGAGGCTACACGGGGCAGGTATTTTTGTTTTTGTTCGTCAGTGCCATACAGCATAATAGGGAATGTGCCAAGTGCGCTGGCAGCCATGCTTAATGCAATGCCGCTGCAGACTTTGGATAATTCCTCAACAGCTACGCATAAATCCATGACACCTCCGCCCATGCCGCCATATTGTTCTTCAATATACAGGCCACACAAGTCCGCTTTCGCGAAAACCTCCATGATTTCGTGAGGGAATTCAGCGGTCTCGTCGTAATGTTCGCGTATAGGCTTGATTTTGTCATTGGCGATTTTTTGACATAGGTCCCGGATCATCTCCTGCTCTTCTGTCAGTCCGTAGTTCATCATAGTATGAATCTCCTGAGTTTAATTGTCATCTGTCAGCTTGGTTCTATATCGGCTATTATGCTGTCCGGTAAATATCTTGTTCGTATAGGAATTTGTATTTTTT
>CAZBGF010000016.1:0-5621 GCA_964491255.1 uncultured Verrucomicrobiota bacterium | reverse complement strand
TCGGCTATTATGCTGTCCGGTAAATATCTTGTTCGTATAGGAATTTGTATTTTTTAGCCGCAGATTATAAGGATTTATTTTAATTTGTTCAAGCTGTTTAGATTCGTTTGCCCATAGCTTGATCTTGACATTGCGTTAAATAACGCATAATGTTTATATATAAATATAAAAAAAGATGCAGTAATTCAAACTAAAAATCATAAAAACATATTTTTGAAAATATTTCGCCTTTTTAATTCTTGCGCGCAAAAGAGCGGGCAATAATTTAATTCGTAGATAAATCAAGAAAAGGAGATGCTGTTCAGGCAAAAGATGAAAGCGATTGTATGTGCTTATCATAATGTAGGATGTGCTGGTATTGAAGCTTTATTGAGTCATGGTATTGATATTTCGGCGGTATTCACGCACAAGGATGATCCCCATGAAAATGCATGGTTCCAGTCGGTTGCCGAGCTGGCTGCATCAAACCGGATTCCTGTTTATGCGCCGGATGATATTAATCATCCGATCTGGGTGGAAAAGATTAAAGCGCTTAAGCCGGATATTATATTTTTCTTTTATTTTCGGCAGATGGTTAAGCAGTCGCTTATGGATATTCCATCTCAAGGCTGCCTGAACCTGCATGGTTCATTATTGCCTAAATATCGCGGGCGTTGTCCTGTGAATTGGGTGCTTGTGAATGGCGAAAAGGAGACAGGTGTTACACTTCATTATATGACTCCCAAGCCTGATGATGGTGATATTGTCGCGCAGAAGAAAGTGCCTGTTGACGATAACGATACCGCTTTGACCCTTTATTCGAAAATCGTTGAAGCGTCTTCACAAATGCTGGATGATGTCCTCCCGAAGTTGATCAAAGGTTCTGCTGAACGTGTTCCTCAGGATCATAGCCAGGCTTCGTATTATGGCGGGCGCTGTTCAGATGACGGTGAGATTGACTGGTCGAAAACTTCCCGTGAAATTCGAAATCTTATACGAGCTGTTACCCAGCCTTATCCTGGCGCGTTTACTTTTATTGGCGACAGAAAGCTCATCATCTGGTCTGGATCTGTTGTGCCTTTAAAAAAGGCGGAGAAGCCGGGAACCGTCATAACCTGTAATCCTTTGACTGTTGCCTGCGGCGAAGGAGCGTTGAAGGTGGAGCTGTCTCTGCCGGAAGGTGATGTTTGCATGACCGGAAGTCAAGCCGCATCTAACATGGGTGTTGCCGTTGGTGTAAAGCTTGGCGCGCATTCTCTGGCCGGCGCTGGCAGAAAAACAAAGGTTTTGATTCTCGGGGTAAATGGGTTCATTGGCAATGCGTTAAGTGAGCGTCTTCTGGACAGTGGCAGGTATGTTGTCCACGGCATGGATCTTCAATCGGATAAGATTACTCGTTTGCTGAACCGCCCTGATTTTTATTTTGATGAAGGAGATATTTCCATTCACCGGGAATGGATTGAATATCATGTAAGAAAGTGCGATGTGATTCTGCCTCTGGTTGCCATTGCCACACCGATTGAATACACCAGGAATCCTATTCGGGTTTTTAATCTTGATTTTGAAGAGAATTTGCGTGTAGTTCGTTATTGCGTGAAATACGGCAAGCGGATTGTTTTTCCATCCACCTCGGAAGTTTATGGCATGTGCGATGAGGATGAATTTAATGAGGACAATTCACGGTTGATTCAAGGGCCTATACGGATGCAGCGCTGGATTTATTCCTGTTCCAAGCAGTTGTTGGATCGCGTGATTTGGGCCTATGGCCAGCAGGAGGGACTGCGGTTTACCCTGTTCCGGCCGTTTAACTGGATCGGGCCGCGTCTTGACAGCCTGACATCAGCCCGAATCGGAAGTTCACGCGCAATCACTCAGTTGATCCTGAATCTGGTTGAAGGCAGTCCTATTCAGCTCGTGGATGGTGGTGAGCAGAAACGGTGTTTTACTGATGTTAAAGACGGAATCGAAGGCCTGTTTCGTGTCATTGAAAATAATAACGGGGTTTGTGACGGCGAAATTTTCAATATAGGCAATCCGGATAACGAAGCGAGTATTAGAAAGCTGGCAGAGATTTTAATTTCAAGATTTGACAAGCATTCTTCGCGTTCCAGGTTTCCGCCGTTTGCCGGGATTCGTGAAATTGAGAGCAGTCAATATTATGGCACCGGATATCAGGATGTGGAACACCGCAGGCCGAGTATACGAAAGGCCATAAAACTTCTGGATTGGAATCCGACGATTGGCCTGGAGCAGTCTGTGGATGAAACACTTGATTTCTTCCTGAAGGAAGCTGTGGAGTCCGGTGAATTTGGTTAATTGTCAGTAGTCAATTGTCTGTGGTCAGTTGCTGCAAAGCTAACCGTTTACAGGTAAATATGCTTTCTTCCAAGCTCTTTCGTTTGCAGTCAGTTTTCATAACACACACCTCTTTAATAAAACAACTGACAACTGGCGACTAACAACGGACAAACGAACAATGAAGATTGGCCTGCGCATTGATGTTGATACGTTTAGAGGGACGCGTGATGGTGTTCCTGCGCTTTGTAAAATCCTGTCGGAATCTGATGTTCAGGCTTCTTTTTTCTTCTCTGTGGGCCCTGATAACATGGGTCGTCATCTATGGCGTCTGGTTCGTCCGCGGTTTCTAAAGAAAATGCTTAGAAGCAATGCACCCGCGCTTTATGGCTGGGATATCGTGTTGCGCGGCACGTTCTGGCCCGGCCGTATTATTGGAAAGAAATTCAACGGAATTATTCGCGATACAGCCGCAGATGGCCATGAAATCGGACTTCATGCCTGGGATCACCATGCGTGGCAGGTCCATATTGATAAGATGCCCGGCGAAATGATTCATGCTGATTTGACACAGGGCTTTGACATGCTGTCGGACATTCCTGGTGCGCAGCCGGTGTGTTCTGCTGTGCCGGGCTGGAAAAGTACGGAGCGTGTTTTGATTGAAAAGGAGCGTTTCCCTTTCACTTATAACAGTGATTGTCGTGGTAAAAATATATTTTATCCAATGGTTGATGGAAAAACGCTGATACAGCCGCAGGTGCCGGTTACTTTGCCGACTTATGATGAAGTGATTGATCGTAACGGCATTAATGCTGAAAACTACAACGATTATCTGCTGTCATTGATTCAGCCGGATAAACTCAATGTGCTCACGATTCATGCCGAAGTGGAGGGTGTTGTCTGCATAGGGATGTTCAAGCAGTTTATTGAAAAAGCCAGGGCCCGTGGTTATGAGTTTACTACGCTTGGCAATGTTCTGGCATTGACTTCCTCTATTCCTTCCAGCACGATAAAAAAAGGGAGCGTGAAGGGACGTGAAGGCTGGGTTGCTGTTCAAGCCACCCCGAACCTTCAGGGTGGTAAACTCTGAGCTTGCCATGCTTTATAACTATCTTTATTCGATTCAAGCCGCTATCCTGATTTATTCATCAACTCTTGGAACACATATGCAGCCTGTTGCAAATCCGTTTGTTGTAGGGGCGTTTGCGTCAAACGCCCATTTTTTTTGACAGGATTAACCCGGATATTGCAGGATAAAGAGATGCACTTCGAGCAGGGAAATGCGGACCAAAGAATCCTTTTCCTCTCTCAATCATGTTTATCCCGTCAAAATTCTTTGGTCTGTGGATTGTGAATACCTCTGGTTTGCAGTAGGTTGTTACGCTATAAGAATCAATCTTAGTAATTCCGCGCCTTGATCGTTTTGTGTTTACAAAGGTAAATCAACATGGTCTAATTGAGAATGTGTTGCAATAGCAGGAAAGAAAAAATGTGTAATTTGCGGAATCTACAACAGTGATAAAGCCCAAAATTGTTTTCAAGGAGTATTGCGTTAAAAACGGGATGCGGTTTACCCGTGAAAGACATATGATCATTGATGAAATATACCGCCAACACGGGCACTTCGATATCGATAACCTGTTTCTGCGTATTCGCAACAGGTATCCACGAACGAAGCTCGCAAAAGGGTCCATCTACCGGACTCTCCCACATCTTATTGAGGCAGGCCTGATACGGGCATCTCTTACCGAAGATGGGCATGTCTGCTACGAGTATACGCTCGGACATGCGCATCATGACCATATGAAATGCCTGAAATGTGGCAGGGTATTCGAATTCTATGACAGCAGAATAGACCGGATACAGCAGGATATTTGCAGGAAGCGTAATTTCGAGATGCGTCGGCATATGCATGTTATTGGTGGGTATTGCTCAAAATGTCAGAAAGAAAAAACGTAGAAAGGTAAATAGATGGCTAAACGTATTCCTTTAACTGATATGAGAAATGGTGAGATCGCAACAATAGTTGAAGTTCTTTGTGGAAGAGGAGTGCATAACCGGTTGCGCGCAATGGGGATGAGGCCTGGCGTTCAGGTCACCAGGATAAGTGGAGCTTTTACGCATGGCCCGGTTGTAATTCAGGTTGGCGGCGCACAGACAGCATTAGGATTTGGGCTTTCCTACAAAATCATCGTGGAGGCTGATCGATGAAGAAGATATTGCTGATGGGAAATCCTAATGTAGGTAAAAGCGCTGTTTTCTCGCGTCTTACCGGGGTGCACGTCGTAGTTTCAAATTATCCGGGAACCACGGTTGAGTTCACTGAAGGAACTATGAAGCTCGAAGAAGAAAAGGCTGTTCTTATCGATGTTCCCGGAACATACGGACTGGAAGCGACATCAAAGGCAGAAGAAATAGCTGTCCAGATGCTGAATGATGGAGATACGGTCATTAATGTTGTTGACGCCACTAATCTTGAAAGGAATCTTCATCTTACATTACATCTTCTCGAGAAGAATGTACCGGTTATTATAGCGCTTAATGTATGGGACGATGCAAAGCATAAAGGCATCAGCATTGATGCTGAAAAGATGGAAGAGATTCTTGGTGTTCCCGTGGTTCCGACAGTGGCAATCACAGGGGAGGGGTTTAAGACTCTGGTTTCGCGTATTCCTGAGGCTTCCAATCCCAGGGTTGCCGAACGTTTGGAGGAGGAAAGATGGACTGAGGTTGGGAGGATTGTCGATAAAATTCAATCGTTGAAACATAGGCATCACACAACGCTCGAGGTGCTTGGTGATGCTTCTGTTAAACCTCTGACTGGTATACCTATCGCTGCTCTCGTCTTGTTCGCTGCATTCAAAATCGTGCGTTTTGTCGGAGAGGGATTAATTGGATATGTTTTTGAACCGCTCTTTGAGAACTTTTGGCAGCCTGTGATGATGCGACTGAGTTCAGTCCTGCATCCGGGAAGTTTTCTCCACTCTATTGTAGTCGGCAAACTCATTGCCGGTGAAATTGATTTTGTTCAGTCTTTCGGATTGCTTACTACCGGTCTTTTCGTCCCTATAGCCATGGTTCTTCCGTACATATTTTCCTTTTACCTGATCCTGGGATTCCTGGAAGATTTCGGCTATCTGCCGCGGCTTGCGGTGCTGCTGGATAATATCATGCATCACGTGGGTCTCCATGGCTGGGCTATCATTCCCACGCTTCTCGGGCTGGGTTGCAATGTTCCCGGAATCATGGCCACACGCGTTCTGGAGAGTCGAAGAGAAAAATTTATATCGGCAACGATTATTTGCATTGGGGTGCCCTGCGCCGCGCTTCAGGCCATGATATGGGGT
>CAZBGF010000015.1:0-13266 GCA_964491255.1 uncultured Verrucomicrobiota bacterium | reverse complement strand
GATGCGCTCCTACACCATGATTCTGTGTAGGAGCCGATCTTGATCGGCGATCAGGACGGACTATAGGGAAACAGCCTTGTCACTTGAGGAATTCAGCTATGTCAAACCATAAGAAAATCGTATCAGTCGTCACGGGGGGAGCCGGTTTTTTAGGCTCCCATTTATGTGATTTTCTTATCAGTAAGGGCCATCATGTGCTTTGCCTGGACAACCTGATTACAGGGAATATGAATAATATTCAGCAGCTTCAGGAACAGGATGCATTTGTCTTTATCCGCCATGATGTCACGAAATATATCAAGATTGACGGCCTTGTCCATTACATCTTCCATTTTGCATCGCCTGCCAGCCCCATTGATTATTTGAAGCTGCCAATCCAGACCATGAAAGTTGGCGCTTTGGGAACTCATAATGCTCTCGGACTGGCCCGTGCAAAGAAGGCTGTGTTCGTGCTTGCCTCTACGTCAGAAATTTATGGCGATCCGCTCGTTCATCCTCAGCCGGAATCATACTGGGGCAATGTCAACTCCATTGGCCCGCGCAGTGTCTATGACGAAGCTAAACGCTTCGCAGAAGCCATAACCATGGCATATCATCGTTCCCATGGCATTAATACGAAAATTGTCCGCATTTTCAATACCTATGGTCCACGCATAAGACCGGATGATGGCCGCGCAGTGCCTGCTTTTATCAAACAGGCTCAGCAGGGTATTCCACTGAGTGTTTTTGGCGATGGGAGTCAAACGAGAAGTTTCTGCTATGTTTCTGACTTGATTCGCGGTATTTATCTGTTATCATCCAGCAATACACATGATCCGGTTAATCTCGGCAACCCCAGGGAAATGACTATCATTGAGTTGGCCCGTAAAATTTTAGACATGACATGCAGTTCATCAACAATAGAATATCATCCTTTGCCAATGGATGACCCAAAGACTCGGCAACCTGATATCAGCAAAGCCATATCCTTATTACAATGGGAACCTAAAGTGATGTTGGACGATGGGTTACAGAAAACCATTGACTATTTTCGCACGTTGATAAATGCAAAATGTTCCAATTAAATACTTTATAAACGATTGCTATAAACGTATCTGCCGAAATGATCTGAAAAAGGAGTTTTTTATGTTTCTGCGCTATATATTACCTACAGGCGAGCAAAAAGATGTCGAGCTCGAAAAACAATCCATTACAATCGGACGTGGAAACGACGCGGATATTTCCATTCCTGATAAATTGTCCTCTCGTCTTCACTGCGGAATTTCGTTCTGGAACGATGCGTATTTTATCAGAGATTTCAAATCAAAAAACGGCACGTTAGTTAATGGCCGCCGCATAGATGTTATTCGCCTGAATGCCGGCGACCATATCAAAGTGGGAAATACGATCTTTTCACTGGAAAAACACGCCAGGCAGGGGACGGAAACAGCGGTAAGGGAAGTTAAACAAAAAATGGCTGACGGCAAGGGTTATCACACTATTCTTCATGAAATCATCAAGGAAGAAGAATAGTCATCAACATGATTGTCATGCTTCCGAACCTGGTTCTTTTTCCTCTTTTTCCTCAGGCTCCACTTTAGTAGCCGAAACCAGCTTGTCATCCTGACCAAGATTGATAAGCCGAACACCCTGAGTTACACGGCTGATCACACGAATATCACTCACTTGCATTCGAATCATTTTTCCGCCGGCAGTAATCAGCATCAGTGAATCCTTGTCCACGACAGCATGGGCTCCAACCACCATGCCGTTTCGTTTGGACGTGCGAATCGTAAAAACACCTTTGCCGCCGCGATGTTGATTGCGGTATTCGTCAAAATTTGTCCTCTTTCCATACCCGTTTTCCGTACATACAAAAAAGGTCGCGTTAGGACACACGATTTCCAGACTCTCAATCTGGTCATCCGAACCCAGTCGCATCCCCCTGACACCGCGTGTATCACGACCTTGATCGCGCAACTGGGATTCGTTAAATCTTAGACTCATGCCATTCCGCGACGCCAGTATGATTTCATTCTGACCATTCGTTAGTTTGACCCCAATTAACCTGTCGTCCGGATCAATATTGATAGCGATGATGCCGGCGCGGCGCGGATTTTTGAAATGACTGAGATTAGTCTTTTTGACAACACCTTTTTCAGTAGCCATCACAAGAAATTCCGTTTCGGGAAATTCCCTGACGCGGACCATGGCCGCAACTTGTTCATCACTTTGAAACTGGAGTAGATTAACAATCGCTTTACCACGCGCGGTCCGCCCCACTTCGGGAATTTCATAAACCTTCTCCCAGTACATCCGGCCGCCAGTCGTAAAAAACAGAATATAGTCGTGAGTGTTGGCAAGAAACAGATGTTCGACATAATCTTCTTCCTTTGTTTGCATGCCTGAAACACCTTTGCCGCCGCGCCGCTGAGCCTTATATGTGCTCACCGGAACTCTTTTGATATAACCCGTGTGACTGATCGTGATGATACAATCTCTGTTCTCAATCAAATCTTCAATGTTGACCTCGCCTTCATCAGGAACAATGTCAGTACGACGTTCATCACTATATGTTTTTTTTATATCCAGCAGATCCTGTTTGATGACAGCGTAAATCTTACTTTCGTTGGCCAGCAGGTCGTTCAGGTAGGAAATGAGTTTAATGATTTTTAGATATTCCGATTCAAGTTTTTCACGCTCCAACCCAGTCAACTGATATAGACGCATGTCAAGGATCGCGTTAACCTGAACGTCGGACAGTTTAAATTTGGCCATCAACTTAGTATGGGCTTCTCCCCTGTTTTTCGCTGACTTGATAATTTTAACAACGGCATCAAGATTATCCAGCGCGATTTTCAAGCCTTCAAGAATATGAGCTCGACCTTCCGCCTTTCTGAGCTCAAACCTGGTTCTCCTGGTAATGACATCAAACCGGTGCGCAATGAAACACTGCAGGATATACTTCAAGTTCATCACCTGCGGCCTGCCTTTATCAATAGCCAGCATAATGGCGCCAAAGGTAGTCTGAAGCTGGGTGTGTTTAAACAGGTTGTTCAAGATTACCTTTGGGATCACACCTCGCTTGAGCTCAATCACAACCCGAATGCCGTTTTGATCGGATTCATCCCGAATGTCGCTTACGCCTTCCAGCATCTTGGTCTGAACCAGCCTCGCTATGTTTTCAATAAGCGAGGTTTTATTAACCACGTATGGAATTTCTGTGATGATGATACAATCCTTGCCGTGCCTCCCTTGCTCGATTCCCGCACGACCGCGTACCCTTATGAGCCCCCTGCCGGTCTTGTACATATTGGCAATCGGTTGTTTACCGCAAATAATACCACCTGTTGGAAAATCAGGACCTTTGACATGCTTCATCAGGTCATCCACTGTCGCATCAGGATTATCAATCAACTCAATGAGCGCGTCCACGATTTCACCGAGATTGTGCGGGGGAATATTGGTCGCCATTCCGACTGCAATGCCTGTGCTTCCATTCAACAATAGATTCGGCAGACGTGCCGGAAGTACTGAAGGTTCTTTCAGCTCTCCATTATAGTTATTCATCATGACAACCGTATCCTTATCAATATCCACCAGAAGTTCTTCAGCCGTCCGAAGGAGACGAGATTCGGTATATCGATAGGCCGCCGCGTTGTCACCGTCAATACTTCCAAAATTACCTTGCCCGTCAATCAGCATATAACGCAGAGAAAATGGTTGAGCCATGCGCACAAGGGTGTCGTACACCGCCGAGTCACCATGAGGATGATACTTTCCCAGAACCTCACCAACCACATAGGCTGACTTCTTGTAAGGTCGGTTATGAAGTAGCCCAAGTTGACGCATGGCAAATAGAATTCGACGCGCTCCAGGCTTTAATCCGTCCCGGACGTCAGGCAAAGCTCTGCCGATAATCACACTCATCGAATAATCGATATACGAGCGCTGCATTTCCTCTTCGATGTTGAGGTTTTTAATTGTTTCTTTATGGCTATACATATTCATTAATTGTTTATGGTTCACGGTTGCCACATCGCCCCGATTCCCGACGCAAGGTCGGGGTGGTCACTTAGTCCGGCGAAGCCGGACTGATGCGAAAAACATTAGCAAACCGCCTGATTTTCCGCCACAGCAGATTGGCCATGGCCGAAAAACTCTGGCAATCTGCGTTGATATACGTCCAAAAAAAATTCCTGTACGATCAAGTTTCAAACATCAAGATTTCTTACATTCAATGCGTTCTGCTGAATAAACGCACGGCGCGGTTCAACTTCACCACCCATCAGGAGCGTGAAAATACGGTCCGCTTCAGCATCGTTTTCCAAAACGACTTTGATCAACCTTCGTTTGTCCGGATTCATTGTTGTTTCATACAACTGATCTGGATTCATCTCGCCCAGCCCCTTGTATCGCTGAATCAACAATCCCTTGCGTCCTGCGTTCCGGACTGAATCGAGAAGCGCGTGCAAATTATAAACCGGCACGACAGATTTTTCTGAGTCCTTCAGCAAATAAATTGGGTTCTCACCTGATTCAACCTGATCCAGGGAACACCCCTTCTTTTCCAAACGCCCAACAAGCTTGACAATCTGGTTAACGGAATAAATCTCCTGCCAGCGAATACCCACATCACCAGGCGTATCAGCATGACCGTTATCGGAAAGAATTTCAATCTGATGTCCTAAATCTTTTTCAAGGCGCTTACGAAGTGTCTTCAACTCCTCATCCGTATATACATAGTGATAGGAAGCATCATTTCCATTAGTTACTGCCACACGGTATTTCGGGAATGCACCGGTTTTCGGATTTCGATGCTGAAGATAATCCTGAAAGTTGATTCCTTTATTTCGAAGGCCTTCCCCAATTTTCTCCAATTCAACCAGAAGATTTATAATCACAACGAATTCCTTGCCCGTGAAGCTCTTTTTTATTTTAACCACTTCCAACGTTAAATTCTCAGAACCCAGAGCGAGAAGTTTCCGATTCAATTGTTCATCCGAATCAAGATATTCTTCATTTTTTTTCCACGAGATGCGATAAAGCGGAGGCTGGGCGAGATAAATATAACCTTGTTCCACCAGCGTCTTCATCTGCCTGTACAAAAACGTCAACAGTAAAGTTCGAATATGTGCTCCATCTACATCAGCGTCCGTCATGATAATAATTTTATGATAACGCGCTTTGGTTACATCAAATTCATCCTGGCCGATTCCTGCACCAATGGCTGTGATCAGTGTTCGAATTTCCGTATTGTTCAAAATCTTTTCCAACCGCGCCTTTTCCACATTCAGCACCTTGCCTCGCAAGGGTAAGATAGCTTGAAATCCCCTGTTCCGACCCTGCTTGGCAGACCCACCGGCGCTGTCACCCTCCACAATGTAAAGCTCGCAAAGCGCGGGATCGCGTTCAGTACAGTCCGCCAACTTGCCTGGCAAAGAAGCGCTGTCCAGCGCCCCTTTACGGCGCGTGAGATCACGAGCTTTCCGGGCGGCGGATCGCGCCTGAGAAGCCACTTTCGCTTTCTCGATAATCCGCCGCGCCACAGGCGGATTCTCTTCAAAAAATACGCCCAATTCCTCGTTCACAACGGATTCCACAATACCCTGGACTTCGCTGTTGCCCAGCTTGGTTTTCGTCTGCCCTTCAAATTGAGGATTGGGAACTTTAATACTGACAACCGCCGTTAATCCTTCTCGAACGTCATCACCGCTCATGGCCTCATTTTCATCCTTGATCAGTTTATTGGCTCTTGCATAGGCATTGATGGTTCTCGTAAGTGCGGAGCGGAACCCAGTCAAATGCGTGCCGCCTTCTATGGTGTTGATATTATTAACATAACAACTGATACTTTCCGTGTAGGCTTCAGTGTATTGTATGGCAATCTCAACAAAAACATCATCTTTCTCTTTAGTGAAACATACGACTTTTGGATGAATGGGTTTTTTGTTGGTGTTAAGATGCTGAACGAACTCGATAATGCCGCCCTTGAATTTAAACATTTCGCTACGCGGCGGGTCTTCCTGGTCAAGACGTATTTCCACGCCCTTGTTTAAAAACGCCAGCTCCCGTAACCTGTTGGCCAGAATATCCCATTCAAACTTATGTACAGAAAAAATCGTGAGGTCCGGAAAAAATGTCACTTTCGTTCCTGTTCCTTTGGTTTTTCCGATCTTTTCCAGAGGAGAAACAACTTTTCCCTGTTCGTATCGCTGGCGATACACAATACCATTACGGCGCACTTCCGCTTCAAGCCATTCGCTGAGTGCATTCACGCAGGAAACACCCACCCCGTGCAGACCGCCGGATACTTTATAATTCCGGTGATCGAATTTTCCGCCGGCATGAAGAGTGGTCATTACCACTTCAATAGCCGGTTTTTTCTCCTTCGCATGCATGTCCACAGGAATGCCACGGCCATTGTCATTGACGCTAACCGAACCGTCCAGATTCAGCTCAACATGAATTGTCGTGCAAAAACCAGCGACCACTTCATCAATGCTGTTGTCAACAACCTCAAAAACACAATGATGAAGACCTCGAACCGATGTATCCCCGATATACATGGCCGGACGCTTGCGAACGGCTTCCATGCTTTCCAGCACGGAAATGGTTGTGGCGTCATATTTGTAATTCTGCGGGGTTTTCCCTTTACCTGCCCTTGATTGCGACGCCTGCTTTGATGATTTCTGTCCAGAAGCCTTTTCAGATTGCTTGCTCAATTTCGGCATAATGTTTTTTACCTTAAACGTAACTTAGGCACAAAGGCACAGAGTACCAAAGGCACAAAATTTATATTCCTATTCTCCTATTCCTGTCATGAAAACCCGTTGACCGCGCACCCAGTAGAAATAAAACTTAATTATATCAAAATTAATATTATTGTAAACGAATTTTACCGTATTTTATCGTACAATGAAGAAATGCCAACAGAATACAAAAACGAAACAGCGCCCCGGCGTAGCAAGGAATAAAATCTGGAGCGGAGGAGGATCGAACTCCCGACCTCCACGTTGCGAACGTGGCGCTCTACCAACTGAGCTACCGCCCCTATAGAATTGCCGATTCTTCAAAACAGGCGTAATCAGAGAGTAACAACCCGGGTTTATCAGGCTATAGGCTGTTAGGAAAATGTGGGACACGGCGTGTTTTCAAGCGTAAAGCTTACTAACCCCTATCCCCTGACAAAAGACGAGATACATATAACTTGTCCAAGCGCCTACAGCCTGCAGTCTAAACACCTTCCGCTCCGAAGTCCGATTATTCGGACCTGACTACGTGAGTAGTCACATCAGGGAGAAACCTAATCCGGGCTAAAGGATAGCCAAATTTCGTAACCGTTCACGGTTCACAGTTCATGGTTCACCGTTTCTTCGGTTTTCCTGCCAGCCCCGCACAGCGTAGGGCAGGCGGGCAGGCATTTCCGGTGTTTGGATATTATTCTTGGAACTTTGTGCCTCTGCATGCCAAACCGTAGCCCTGAGCAATGTCGAAGGGGCGAAGGCTGGTGCCTTTATCACTTTGCGCCTGAGTAGACATCAACCAAATTAAACATGTATTTCTTTGGATTGGTGCTTCTGATGCTTTTTTAACCGTTTTTCCTTCACACTCAGTTTCGGCTTATTTGCACGCCCTTTCTGCCCTTTTGCCATTCCTTTTGCCATGATATTCTTCCTTCCAATAATTATGGTTCCGCGCTAAACAGAAACGCAAAGCGCACATTTTCTTAACAGTCTTTCACGTCGGCGCAAGGCGCCAATCGCGTCGTCCCGAGCGCTGGCGCCTCGGGACAAACGACCACTTGGTCCGGCATTTGCCGGACTGACGTGGGGGACTATCCTTCCGAGCAGTTGTATTGCATAGATTAATTTAACCTATAGGAATTTATATTTTTTGGACACAGATTAATAGCCCCGAACGTTCGGGTGCGTCCTATTAATTTAATTCAGGTTAACTGGTTTTTCGCTACTTCTTATATGCATTTTCAATTTTATCAGCCACATCTTTATACCCGATATCCACCTGATATATTTCCTTGTAATACTTATTTGCCTCGTCGAACTTCTCCAGGCTTTCATGGATTCCACCAAGTTCATAGTAAATATCTTTTTTCAGATCGTTCATTTCGGTTAACTCGGAATCCGCCTTTTCAAGCTGTTCCCTGGCCATATCAAACTGTTGTTTCTTCTTAAAACACAGACCCATATAATAAAATGACTGAACGCGCCGCCTGGGATTGCGACAGGCCATTTGAAATTGCTTAATCGCCTCGTTAAGTTGATCACTTTCATATAATAAAACGCCATAATCATAACGAAGGGGCAGGTCATTTGGATACTGTTTAATTCTAGACACGGTGTTATCAAACAGAAACACGAGTTTTTCAGATTCCCTGGCTGACACTCCAGCTGTATCACCCTTCCGGCGGCACTGTTCAATTTGATAATCAAACCGCTGGATATGGATGGATGCCAGCAGTTGATCAAGAACTGGATCACTCGACCCCGCTAATCGGCGTGTTTCCTCAAGTGCACGGATTGCGTCATCAAATCGGTCAGCCTCAACATACAAATTCACTAACGCCCGCCGATCGGTCATGTTATCAGGTTCCTGTTCGAGTTTTTCAAGGGATTCATGAATCAGCAATTCGAGGTTTCTATCTTCTTTAACCACCTTTGCACCCTGTTCGAGAATGGCTGCTTCTTTGACATCCTTTATCACATCTCGATATGAAGCGCCATCCTTGGTAACAACTTCATTCCAGCCTCCCTTTGCCATGCTGTTGCGCGCCATGGCATCCTTCAGAACTTTCATAGCAATGGTATCGTGCGGCCGCAGATTGACTACAGATTCAAAACATTCCTTTGCATCATCCATTTGATTGGTTAGTGTGTATAATTTGCCAAGCAGGGTAAGAATTTCAACATTTTCCGGATAACGCTCGCGCATGACAACCAAAGTTTGAATAGCTGCTTCCGGAATATCCGCGGCTTCCGCAGCTTTGCACAGCAATCGGATAAAATGAAGATTGAACGGGTCTTTCCGCAGTAATTGTTCACACGTCTGAAGCACATCTACGGCCTTTCCCTTTTTCAGACCCAGGAATCCAGAAAGAAGAGCAGGAAACCCCGTCACGGTAGTCACTATATGGGTTATTGAACTGCCGCCCGATTCATTAAACTTCTTAATACTCGCCGAGCGTAGCAGTTTCCGGGCCTGAAGAAAGCGAGGTTCGATCTTCAAGACAGCCATGAACATATCCATTGCGTACGCCAGATTATTGCGCTCCATGGCAATAATTCCTTTATCAAACATATTACGCGTTTGTTTTGAAACATCTGATTCAGTTACTTCAGTCTTGGGCGCTTCAGTCTTAGTTGCTTCAGTCATAATAAAAAACTCCTTTTATTTCCTGAATTTAACGCTACACTTTATTTTTCTACATGTCAATAAAACACCGTATCTGCATAAATGCAGAGTAGAGAATTGAAAGAGGATTCTGCTGAAAAAAAATCAATACAGGCGAACACTTAACACATTATGGCTGGGTATATTTCTCTTGTTCATCGGGACAACTGCACTGCCAAAATCAGCTGAAAAATCAAAAAACGTTTCTGTTTCGTTTAACTGGGTTAAGCATTACTACGGATTTAAATCGCTTACAGTCCGCGATAATATGATCACCCTTGTAAAGGGAACCGACACCCTGTCTTTTACAGGGAATAGCAGAAAAACCTTTATTAACGGCACTGTGGTATGGCTGAATGGACCTGTAGTAAAAAAATGGGGGCGTTGGAGAATTCTGAAGTGCGATGTGGATAAAACGATTGTTCCCCTTCTGTACCCGAACCGCTCGCTTATTTCAGAAAGTTATCGGGTCGTTGTGCTGGATCCGGGACATGGAGGCAAAGATAAAGGCGTAAGGGATAGATGGCGCAGTGTCGAGGAAAAACGTGTTGTGCTTTACCTGGCAAAAAAAATCAAAAATATTTTAAAGCACGAGAACATCAAAGTCCGCCTGACTCGGACCACGGACCGCGCAGTCAGCCTGAAAAAGCGCTGTGAGTTAGCCAAAGGTTATAAGGCAGACCTGTATGTAAGCATCCATTTGAATGGCGCAAAAAACTCACAGGCAAAAGGAATTGAAACACATATCGTGCCTCCTGTCGGCTACCGATCCACCTCAAATTTGTCATCCGTCAGGGCATTCGACCGAACGGCCTATCCAGGGAATCGTCATGACGGCGCCAATATGATTCTTGGTTATATGATTCAGCAAAGCCTTGTCAAACACATCGGAGGTAAAGATCGCGGGGTGCGCCGCTCCAGGTTTTATGTGATTCGAAACGTATCCTGTCCAGCCGCCCTGGTGGAATGCGGATTTCTATCCAACCGTGCTGAAGCTGAAAAATTCATCAGCAAAGCTTACCGGGACAAAATCGCCCAAGCCATTGCCAAAGGAATTCTTTCATATATCAACTCTGTCAAACGCGCACATCGAATGAAACAATGACACCGCGAACATTGGTTCTCCATTCCACGATAAGCTATACACGGACTGAGATGGAATGCAATTCCAATGTAGCGCCATTCCGTTCGACAAGCGGGGTTATATATGGTATGATTTATAAATCATGAGCAAGAAAAATAATATATCTGTAAGTGAATTAAGAAAGGCGCTGAACCATAAACGCCGGGTTGTCGTGAAAATTGGAAGTCGTGTTCTTATCCAGCACTCCGGCCGCATTGACACGCGGCGCATCAGCGCACTCGTTAAAGAACTGGCTTTGCTGAAGCACGGCGGGCTGGAAGTGATTATTGTAACTTCCGGCGCAATTGGAACCGGTATGAAAATTTTAGGCATGAAGCAACGCCCTTCCAGACTCCCCGATCTGCAAATGGCAGCGGCTGTCGGGCAAAACCGGCTGATGACGTGTTATGAAACATTGTTTTCGGCTGAACGATGTATCATTGGCCAAGTTCTTCTCACTCACGATGGCTTGAAACACCGATCACGCCATCTCAATGCGCGAAATACTATTATGAACATGCTCAAAACCGGCATTATTCCTGTCATCAATGAAAACGATGCCGTTGCTGTTGATGAAATCAAGTTTGGAGACAATGATCTACTGGCATCTCTTGTTGTTCATTTAATTGATGCCGACCTTCTTATTCTGCTGACAACGGTTGACGGCTTACGGGAGACTATGCCTTCCGGCCGATCCCGACGTGTGCCGTTTATTAAGGCAATTACCAAAGACGTAATTCGACTCGCGTCCGACAAAGGAAGCCTGTTTTCTACCGGTGGAATGACAAGCAAACTGGAATCTGCGCGGGCTGTATCCAGAGCCGGAGTTTGCGTTGTCATTGCAGATGGGCGCAAGCCACGAATTATCACCCGCGTAATGACCGGCGATGACGCCGGAACTCTTATCACGCCCATGGCTCAAAAACCGTTTACTCGCCGTAAACGATGGATCGCGTTTTTTCACAAAACCAACGGTGTTTTAGTGATTGATGATGGAGCACGCCGCGCGATCGAGAAACACGGGAAAAGTCTTCTGCCGATCGGGGTCAAAAAAGTCGAAGGCACTTTTCATGTTGGTGCGGCTGTGGACATCCGGGCACTTGATCAATCAATAATTGCCAGGGGGCTTGTGGGCTATTCAAGCCACGATATTCGTCTGATCCAGGGCCATCGAACTGATGAAATCGCCGAAATGCTGGGAACAGACAACTACAATGAGTTAATTCATCGTGACAACATGGTGTTATTGGAACCAACAGGAGAAAATGATGAGCCTACATGATGATATGATTGCCATGGGACACAGGGCAGTAAACGCATCCCGAGCCCTGGCGCTCTTAAGCACCAGGAAAAAGAATGCTATCCTTCAATCAATGGCTGATGAAATCGAAGCAAAGAAAAACGTCATCAAGGAAGCCAACGCAACGGATATGAAAGCCGGGAAAAAAGCGGGTCTGACTTCTGCTTTACTGGACCGTCTGCTGTTAACGGATGCGCGAATTGATGCAATGGCAGACGGACTCCGCAATGTGGCTTGTTTGAAGGACCCTGTTGGCCGAAACCTGCGGCGCTGGACAATGCCCACCGGCTTGATTATCCGGAAAATCCGTGTTCCTATCGGAGTTATTGGAATTATTTATGAATCGCGTCCAAATGTCACCGCGGATGCTGCTGCGTTGTGTTTTAAAACAGCTAACGCTGTTATTTTGAGGGGAGGGAAAGAAGCTGTTTCATCGAACCTCGCAATTGTTCAGGCTCTACAAAACGGCGGCATGAAAAAAGGACTGCCGGACCACGCTGTTCAATTAGTTCCGACAACCGATCATGATGCTGTTCGGGAGCTGGTGCAAATGGAAGGCCTGATCGATCTGGTCATGCCGCGCGGCGGAGAAGCCTTGATCCGGGCAGTCATGGAACAGGCTCGCGTGCCCGTAATTAAGCATTACAAGGGAATCTGCCATATTTATGTGGATGAAAGTGCAGATCCGGATATGGCGTTAAAAATCATTGAAAACGCCAAATGCCAGCGCCCCGGGGTATGCAATGCTGTCGAGACATTACTCGTACATAAAAAAATTGCCGGTTCTTTCCTGCCAATGGCAGCGCAAGTTCTTGAAAGACATGGCGTGGAACTTAGAGGTGATATCATCTCTCGTGACATTGTTCCTTCCATGAAAGAAGCCTTGAACGACGATTGGACGACTGAGTATCTGGATCTGATTCTTTCAGTGCGCGTGGTGACCTCAGCAAAAATGGCCATCAATCATATAAATCAATATGGATCACATCATTCCGACGCCATTATCACCGAATCAAAGGTTGCCGAAAAACTCTTTACCGAACAGGTTGACTCGGCTGCTGTTTACGTAAACGCCTCCACCCGGTTTACGGACGGCGGCGAATTCGGGATGGGCGCGGAAATAGGCATCAGTACGGATAAACTTCATGCCCGTGGTCCAATGGCGCTGGAAGAACTGACTACTTACAAATATATCATTTCAGGCCACGGACAGATCAGAAATTAGGCCGCAGGAATAGCAAGTGTTTTCGCCCCACTCTGTTGGGGCGAAAACAACGCGGCAATCCGGTAGCTGCCAGGGTAAATAGTCAGTCAACTCCGTTGAAGAGACAAAGAGATTCTCGCGCAGAGATCGCAAAGAGAGACAAATATTCTTGACGTGGTTCAGTGATTACTTACCCTGCCAGGGGCAGTGGATTATTCCATTGCGGGCTCTTCAGAGGATTCGTCTTCA
>CAZBGF010000014.1:0-13631 GCA_964491255.1 uncultured Verrucomicrobiota bacterium | reverse complement strand
TGCGCTGCTCGTTGAGTAGTCGTTCGAGTCGGGTTTTTGCATAAACATCGTCTGAGTTGAGTATGGTAATGTAATCACCTGATGCTGATCGCAAACCACGATTTAACGCGTTGAATGCGTCCTGATTCTCTTGATAGATATAGGTAATGCGGGAATCGTCATTACATAAGCGTTTGATTATCTCTCCTGTGTTGTCAGTCGAGCCGTCATCAATCACTATCAATTCAAAATCCTCAAAAGTTTGATTCAGAACACTTGTCAGCGAATCTGCCACAAAGCGTTCATGATTGTAAGCCGCCATAATTACAGATGTTTTTGGGTGCGTCATTGTGCAGTTTTGGTTTGACGGCCGTGTTTTACGGTTTTTCTTAAGCATTCACTACGCATGGTCTCATAAAACAGAATATCGGTCAATATCTTTGATATTGCGTTTACACGTGACAACTGTGTCCAAAAAGTCTATTATTCCGTCTAAATATTAGACGGTTATCCACTCGACAAAAAGTTAACTATAGATAACTTGATCGTATAAGAATTTGCTTTTTTGGACGCAGATGAACGCAGATTGAGAGCTCCGAACGTTCGGGGTGCGTCCTATTAATTTAATGTATAGGAATTTCAAAGTGAATTGATCGAGTTGTATCTTAAAGGAGAACAGGCATTCTTGCCTGTTGCTGATCGGCCAGGAATGACCGATCTCCTCAAAATTTCAAATATGTTTGGTTAGGATTTAAAGATAAAGATATGCTTAATTATCTGCGTATATCTTGCCACGTCGCCCCTTTGGGGCAAGTGGCCACTTGGCGACTCTGTCGCGGACGTGGCGAAAATCTGCGTCCTAATAACTTGAAAGCTCAATCTTCGAAATAGAACTTGGAGGGTATATGTTTAAAAAAATGGGCAAATCAATTCGTATGAATATGATTGTCGGGTTATTTTTGATCATTCCAGTGGGTGTAACGATTTTGATTGTTAAATTTCTGTTTACATTCATAACCGATTATCTGGTCCCGGCGCATTGGATTAACACTGATCTTGGGGTGGTCTATCGTTTTGCCTCCCTCATAATTGTGTTGCTGGGGCTTTATTTCATTGGATTGTTAACCCGGAATATTATCGGGAGAAACTTATATAAATTTGGCGATCAGTTTCTTGCTCGAATCCCTCTGATTAGAAGTATTTACATTTCAATTCGTCAAATCAGTGAATCACTGGTCAGTTCGAGAAGTGCCCTGTTTAAGCAGGTCGTGGCTATTGAGTATCCTCGTAAAGGTGTGTATGCCATTGCTTTTTTGACCGCTCAATTACCTTCGGAGTTTTTCGCCGGCCATAAGGATAACGTGCCACACGCAGGCCAGGAATTGGTCAATTTATTTTTACCCACAGCGCCTAATCCTACAAGCGGAGTTCTTCTCATTATTCCGCGGTCTGATATTATCTGTTTGAATATCAGTGTGGCGGAAGCCATGAAGATGGTAATGTCTGCCGGGGCAGTTCTGCCTGGAGAAAGTGATCGAGCGGTTCCGACTCTTTTGGATCGTCTTGAAGAGTGGCTCAAACATGATGAACATTCTTAATGCGGATTATTCGCCACAAAGGCACATAGGCACAAAGTTTCAAAGTGGCTACAATGAGCTAAAGTGCCTAAAGTGAGCTAAAGTTTCCCTAGCCCGGCAGCCGCCGGACTTCTTTGGGCAAGCATTTACAACTTTTAACTTCTTCATGTAAACCATGTCATCGTTTTTGAGGCGCTTAATGCGAGTAAAAAAGTCATTTCTCTTGAGATTTTTTCACTTTGTGCCTTTGGTACTCCCTGGCCGACCCCGAGCGTCGTCTCGGGCAGGCTGTGCCTTTGTGCCTACCTTATACCAATGATTGTTAAAACACACGCCATTGTTCTACGGATATTCCCGTTTTCCGAAACGTCGCGAGTTGTGACCTGGCTTACCTCGGATTACGGTAAAATATCAACTTTGATGAAAGGATCGCAACGTTATAACAGTCTGTTTCTTGGCCAATTTGATTTTTTTTATACCTGTCAATTGCTGTTTTATCTCCGAAATTATCAGGGAATTCATATTGTTAAAGAATGTTCTCCGTTGGAACTGCGCGCATCGTTTCGAACACTTTGGAAGGCAACGGCATGCGCTTCCTATGTCGCGGATATTGCATCCAGAATCTGTCCTTTTCATGCGCCGCACAAGGAAATTTATCAATGGTTGGAGTCCGCACTCGATTTTTTTGCTGTTCAACATTCTCTCAAGAAGGGTTTGTTCTGGTTTGAATTGAAACTGTTGGAGGCGATGGGGCTGTCGCCGCAGTTTAATGTTTGTATGAAATGCGGGCGACCTTTAATGCGCGCGGGTTCCAGGCCGTTACCGGCTTCAGACGGCTGTTTCCCGGAACATTCCGATCTTGAGCAACCGCGTGGTGTAAGGGTCAATATTCCAGGGGAATCTCATAATCGGCTGTCACGTGATACGCGCCGTTTCTTGTTTTCATACCGGCAAGGCGGAGTATATTGTGACAATTGCAGGACTGAGCCGTTGCGGGATGTCATTGAAATAGACCCGGATATCATTGGTATACTGAAATTCTGGCAGGAGTCAGGAACATGGCGCGTTGCACAACGTTCAAAATGTAAGGCTCAACAAATCGAAAAAATCGAATCCATTCTTGGACTCTTACTGCAATATCACCTTGGAATAAACATTTCCAGTCGCAACAAGGCTTTAGAGATATTGACTATTCAGGTTCATGGTTAGTGAGTGATGCCTGCCCGAGCCTGTCACCTGCCTCCTGAGCCTGCAAGGAGCAGTTTGGAAGAAAAATTGAACACCCAACATCCAACAAGGAATGTCCAATTTACAAGTGAAGACTTCTCTGGATCGGTTGGATATTGGGTGTTCCTTGTTGGACATTGGACATTCATCTGCTCTTTTTAGGCTGAATATTTATCCCTTGAAAATGATATATTTTCGAGCGAGGAAGTTAACGACAACAGATATGATAATGACCGCAATAAATGCGAAGGTCGTGGTGAAAGCAAAATAATTTATCAGCATTCCCATTAACACGCTTCCCAGTGCAAGACTGATCCCTGAGACAAGATAAAACATACCTATTTCAATGATTCGGTGATGTCGTCCCGGTTTGAATACCCAAATAACATTAAGCAGGTAGGCGGTCATATTGGAAAGGATAAACGCGCACCCGTTATCAATCATCGCGTTTCGAGCACGAATCGCGTCACTTATATCAGTTGCGGAGATATAAGTGATTTTCACCATCAGATCATTTGGGCTCAATGCCGGAAACACCAGCCAGGCGAGCAGATAAAACGAGACAGCATGAACGCCTGTTGCCGCACAGCCGCAAATGGCATATTTGATAAACTGAATAGACGGACTTGCGTCCCGCTGTGTAAATTGTTTCAGTAAGGATTGGATGGATTTCATAATCAGTCCGGCACAATAGCCGATATCGGCTCATGGTGCAATGTTTTATTCATTCTGTCAAAATTCTTAAAAACTTTGCGTCTTGGCGGCTTGAGTGATCCCGCAGATGCGGGAGAACGGGCGCGAGAAGAAACAAAATTCAGTCAATGATGTCGTAAGAGCATTCTTTCTAAATTCTGTTTATTTTGTTCATTCTGTCAAAAAATTGTCTTTGGTTGGCTTAATAGATACATTTATTTTGCATTTCGGCACCAAGCTTTGATTTCATCAGGCAGACTTGAGATTTCCGCAATGGTGCAAAACGTTGGTCCTATTTCAGATGGAATCGGGATATGCTCTCCTGTCTTATGGCCCTCCAGCGCCTCTGCCAGTTTTGATTTTAAGGAGATGATGCCGAGTTTGTCATCATGATCCCACTCACCCAGGATGACATATTGTTCTTTGGCGCCATCATCACGCTGTATTGTGACGCGTGTGCCCATGCCAGCCTTATCTGTAGAAATGTTGTCGAAGTTTGTAGGTTCAACATTACTCAGCATGCGGTCCAGATCAATGCGGCGTTTCATCAGTATCGCCTGCATTTCTCTGGCCGCCTTATACTCGTAATTTTCCCGTAAGTCCCCATAGCTTCTGGCTGTTCCAATATCACGACTATTGCGCGGAATGTCTTCATTAATGATTTTGAGTAAACGTGCCTGACGTTCTGAGTAACTGCGCCATGAGGTTACCCGTTTAACCATGCTTACGGATGGCTTTGTATCCTCAAGTGCTTTCCGCAGCTCGGGGAAAAATTGAATCAGACGAGACAACAGTGTGATCCGGTCTCCTTCCTGCCATGCAGGTGAATGCTTCAATCGGATCGTAAAATCCCGACGAAGCACATTGTTCATAGATTCAACCACGGTTTTGAGCCAGTCATCCTTCTCAAAAAGAGCACGTAATAGATTCAGCATCTTGATTGGTTCACCGGGCAATTGGCCCGTGTCCAGATTATTCAATGCCATGACCGCAAGAGCATCGGATGTGCAAATTTTGTTTTTCGCGGAAAATTCGAGATGCCGGCAGAGCCAGTAGATAATACTGCGGCTGGGATGACCCAATACAACTGATGAACGAAGGTATTCAACAACCCTGGTTTCATGACCGGTTTTCAGTAGAAAAGCAATGACGGCATTCAGAAAGGTTATTGTCAGGTTCGGCATGATCTCGATCAGTAATTCCACCGATCGCAGGTCGTCTTGTTTGAACAGAAGCCGTAGAAAATCCGGAATGATACGGCTTGGCAGTTTTTGAATAACATGGAGCAAGGTGTCCGGCTGGAACAAGTTCATATAAATTTTATCCAGTTCCTCTGATGGATAATGAATATCAAGCTCATCAGCCAGTACCAGGGCATGAGCTGTAATGCCCCATTGCTTTTTGCCTGCGCCGTGAATCACATAAGTCAGACGGTCTTTCGCAGAGTTTTTCAAGGAGTCAGACAGAGCAGGTGTTTCCCTGCTTCTTTTTAATTTGTTAATCTGAATGAAAATCCGGTCAAAATCCTTTTCCTTTTTAATCGATGAAATCCACTGGTCATCTGACATCAATCCATTTTCCAGTAGGCGGATTGGTTCATTTCGCTTTGGAGGCAAGGAAACATAAGGATCATCCTTCAATGCTTTTCTTGCGCTTTCCCAGAATGATTTCCATTTGTCCGGTTGTATCATACTTTCCGTCATAATGTTTTGAATATGCGGAATGCTCATGGGGCCGAAACTGAGAATGACTGATTTTATTACTTCTGCCGGTTTTTGTTCAAGCCATGTGTTAAATCCCTGCGGGTCTCGATAATGTTTAACGAGAATATGATCGTCGCTGAGTAACTGTACGGTTTCGCCGGCATAGTTGAACGACATTCGATGCTGTTTTAGTTTCTCGAAATCAAACACGATTTGTTGCGCGTAATCATCAACTTCAGCGACCTTCCCGAATCCCTGTGTTTTATTATAACATAGAACACCCGGCTTAAGCTTTCTCAAGACCTGTAATCGCCGCAGACATTCCTTTGCCGTAATATTCTTGTCAAACCCTAAATGATGAATGAATTTTGAGATAGAAAGTTTTTTGTGAGAATATGAACACAGCCATTTTTCGCATGTTGAGCGAAACGCTTCATCATTACCGTGCCAGCTTGCCCGTAATTCCAGCAATGATAGAAGATCATCCTCAGCACCACGCTCAGCAAGGCATTCCTGCAGTAGATCAGCGCAGACATTTGCTTTATCCGTTTGATCAGACAGTTTGAATTTGTTAACAACAGTTAACAACTGGTCGCATGACAGACTGGTATTCTGCACATTGGCAAGAAACCATTCCTCCAGTTCATTGTCACTCATGCCATTCAATTTAGTGTGTGATTCCATGATATTATTTTCTGACACTTCAGGAGAAGAATTCCTGACAAAATTAATAGAATAATATGGGAGAAAAGAAAAGAAAATTCTGTATCTTTTGACTAATCTATGGGTAATGCCAAAACATTTTTAACCACGTATTACTTGAAGCAACAAAGCCGCCAAGGAGAATTTAACCACTTATTTCACCGATTGTTTTTTTTCGTTAATATCTGCGCCATCTGTGAAATCTGTGGTTAATTCTTCGTTCGTGTGATCCATACAAATCCTTGTTCGTCATGTGCGGTGTCGCCGACTCTGGCGAAAATCTATGCACTATTGACTTGTTTTTTTTTGGTTAATGGCTATTTTTACTATATCCCAATACTTAGGAATGTCAAAAGGTAGGGACGGACAGCCTGTCCGTCCGTAGTTACGGAAGAACGGCGCAACAGGCTGTTGCGCCCTACCATAGGAAACAAAGTTGCCGCTCCTGCGGACCTAATTCAATACAACCGAAGATTTTGACAGAACCTCAAGCGTAAAGGGAAACAGATATGACTAAATTGAAATTATTCGCTATTACTGGTTTGGCTGCTGTTTTAGGTTCTGCTTGTCTTGCGGACGGGATCGCGCTCAGGCAAATCAAAAAAGAGGGCTGGAAGACTGTAGAGATTGAAAACGATTTTTACAAGGTTGTTCTGATTCCAAAGATTGCACGTCTTCCCTATTCATATTTGTTTAAACCTACCGGGCATGAGCTTTTCAGGCATCCTGTCCCATTGACGACGCCAAAGAAGGGCGAGAAGTTTATATACTACGGAGGTATAATCGACTCTATTCCATGGGTGGCCGGCAACGTGGACAGTGAAAGGCTTCCGACAAAGGGATATCTTCACTTTTCCAAGTGGACGGAAAAGACAGGGAAGTCAGGTAATTTCGTCTGGTGGGAGGGAAAGACAAAATTTAAATACAAAGACCCAATCACCGGTGTTCCTGCGCGCCTTTCTTTCAAGAAGAGAATCACGGGCTACGCTGGTTCTTCTCAGTTGCGCATGGACTACACGATTAAGAACACGGGTAAAACTGATGCCCGGCTCACCCTTGACATTCACGCCAGAACCATAATCAATGAGTACAGTAAAGGCGATTATTTCTATGCTCCCGGTGATCGGTGTTACGTCTATGAATTGTACAATATGGGAGAGGTCGAAAAACGCGGGGTCAATTTGTTTGAATGGACAGATTGGCCATTGAGAGAGGCAGCGGAACTCATCATGCCTGATAAGGGCGTGAAATATATTTTCACCTACAACCCCGCAAATTGGTGCGCCGTAGGCGATCCCGGAAGCAAAGAAGCCATGTTCTTTGTTTCCAGTCCCATACAGTATGACACCAGGACAGATATCATGAAAATGGGCATATTCATGACTGATAAAGCATATGTGGTTCAGCCGTGCCTGAGCTATGCGCTTCAAGGGGCGAATCATATTTGGCGCAAGCCTGAAGCAATCACGCAATTGGCCCCGGGTGAGCATTGTAAATTTACTGTGGATATGGTTGTTTATGGTGATGTGTTTCGAAATGATGTGGAAAAGGCTTTTAATGTGTTTCCCGGGTGCGTTCTTCTTGATGAACCGCGCGCGAAATTGCGGTCGGGTAATCTGACGCTCAACGGTAGAATCGCGTTCGCAGGCAGTGGAACACTCACGGTAACGAGTGGCGATGAAACGATCAAAAGCCAGGATGTGAAAGCAGGGCTTTATGACTTGAAGAAAATAGGGGCGATTCCCTGCGTGGCAGGAAAGGCTGTGAAGATGATGTTGAAAGATGAATCGGGAAGCATAGAGTTATGTGCTTTTGAGTCGCAGTATTTTCAGCCGTCTAGCGCGAACGGCAAGTACCGAAGGCGAATTACGGTTGACAAGACTATGGTCGTGTCTGGCAATCTGACGGGTTTTCCTGTTCAGATTGCATTTAAGGATGACGCGCTCAAGTCGTTGGCCAATGGCGGCCATGTCATGGATGATAAGGCACAGGATATCTGTTTTGTCACGGCGGATGCAAAGGAGTTGCTTCCATATGAGATCGAGAAATACGATCCTGTATCAGGGGAATTTAAAGCCTTGGTTCGCCTGCCAAAGGTGATGAGCTCGGAAGACACTGTTTTTTATATGTACTATGGCGGCAAGTCAAAGAGTCAGGCTAAAGCCGCAGAAGGGAGAGTCTGGGATACCGGTATGAAAAAAATTATACGTCCGAAAAGCAAAGATGCGGTTGTTCTACAAAATGATCGCAACCTGAAGTTCCGTAACCAGATAACTGTGGAGGCTCTGGTTGAAAGCACGGATGGACGCGCCGAAGGTATGCAATCTATTGTGTCTATGTGGAAGCCGCTTGACAGTTTCGACACTTTCGACGCGTATGATGCCGGAAACACATCGGGGCTGGATACCAGTGGTTTTCTTGGCGCGGTGTTCGACGGCCGTTACCTCTATTTTTCACCTCAACATGATGCGGAGACAAGGCACGGCAAGGTGCTTCGATACGACACGCACGGAGGGTTCCATGATTCGGCAAGCTGGAAAGGCTATGACGCAAGCGCCAGCTCGGGGTTGGAAACAAAGGGATACTACGGGGCGGTGTTTGATGGGCTCTATGTCTATTTTGTGCCGAGGCGCACCCCAAAGGAATATCATACAAGGGTCCTGCGTTACAACACACGCATGCCATTCGAAAACAGCAAAAGCTGGACAGCGTTTGACACAGGGATTGGAATATCATATCAAGGTGGCGGATTCGATGGCCGTTATGTCTATTTTGCTCCCGGATCTGTTGACAAGAACAGTCCGCATTACGACAAAGCAAACAAAGGAAGAGATAGCGGGCTCGTTTTGCGTTACGACACTCAGAAGCCGTTTGACAGGAAATCAAGTTACGAGACTTTTAACGCGGGTAACACCGGCGGGTTGCGCACAAGGGATTTCGACGGTGTGGTTTTTGATGGGCAGTATGTGTATTTTGTCCCTCTCAGCTTTTCGGCTGTGTTAAGGTACAACACAAAAGGGAAATTCACTGACCAGGCAAGCTGGGAGGCGTTTGATGCCACTCCGCTCGGCATGAAGCGTAATGTGGGCTCGGTTTTCGATGGTCGGTATATCTATTTTGCTACATATAACGGCAAACATATCATTCGATATGATGTGAACAAACCTTTTGTGAAAGGGGAAAGCTGGTCCGCATATGATGTCACAAAAACTTCCGGAGCGAAGCGGGCCGGGTATGACGGCGGTTTCTTTGATGGTCGCTATGTGTATTTCGTTCCATTTATTGATTTCACACGCCGCGAGAATAACAAGAAGATGGTGTTTCATTCCGAGATTATTCGGTATGATACACAAAAGGATTTCAATGCACCCCAAAGCTGGAAGGTTACTGATGCCGAGAAGACATCCGGCCTGCACACTGTTGGATACAATGCAGGCGCGTTTGATGGCCGGTATTTTTATTTTGCTCCCTGGCATGACGGATCGGCATACGAGAAGGAAGGCAAAATTGTCGGGCATGGTCGCGTATTGCGCTATGATACACTGGGGGACAACGGGACATTCAGTTTGCGCTACTGCGACTATGGACATAACGGCGGGCTGAGTGGTTCTGTGCCAGGGCCGAGATTCCTCGTTAATACGGACAAAGGCGCCATGAGTATAGCGGCAAACGAAGTGTTGGGTGCTGGTCGGCATTACATCGTTGGCGTATATGATGGAGATAGAATCCGGTTATTCATCGACGGCATGCTGGCGAACGAACAATCCGCGAAAGGGAAGATTGTGAACAGTAAAACAGGTCTGGCGATCGGTAGAGTTCAGGATGGTCTTGGATATTTCGGCGGACGTATCTTTGAGGTAAGGATATCGGATGTTGCAAGGAGCGCGGAATGGATCAGGACGCAGGCGAAGAGTATTCTCACGCCAAACGCATTCTGTCGCGTTGGAGAAGAGAAATGATGGTAAGCATTAAGCTGTCTGTAATACTATCCGTCATTTTCTTGTTTTTTATGCAGGAAATTGTTTAGGATACGTTGGTAACATATTGGAGAAACCACAGATTGCACTGATTATTATAAAAATAATAAACAGCAATCTATGTAATCAGTGAAATCTGTGGTTAAATTCTTTTCTTTGCGCCTTTGCGCGAGAATATCTTTTCAGTGGTGTTTATCTGTGGTAAAAATTTTCTTCGGTTGGCTTAATAAATACTATGAATGATCAGGCAATCCAGTTAAATAATGAAATTCAAAGTTCCCATGCTTCTGTTATGGAGATGCTTTCCGATAAAGGGAAAGAAATGTATTTTCCAAAGCTTGGGATCGTTTCACAGGCTGCTGAAGCCAAAGGAACTGAAATTAACGCGACTATTGGTATTGCGCTGGAGAATGACGGAATCCCCGTAAATCTTCCATGCATCTCAAGCCGCATTGATCTTCCGGCAGCTCAGGTTTTTCCATACGCGCCCAGCTCCGGGCGGCTTGATCTGCGTGAGTTATGGAAAACAATGCTGGTCAAAAAGGACCCTTCTATTTCAGGCAAATCGTTCAGTCTTCCCATGGTGACATCTGCTCTGACTCATGGTCTCAGTACTTGCGGATGTTTATTATGCAATGCCGGCGACCGCGTGATTATTCCGGATTTATACTGGGAAAATTATGAATTGATCTTTTCGAGAATTCACGGCGCAACACTTGATACGTTCCCGTTTTTCACCGAATCCGGCGGGTTCAATGTTCAAGGGCTTCGTGAAAAACTGCTTTCTGAAAGTCCCGGGAAAAGAATTGTATGCCTCAACTTCCCCAATAATCCCACAGGTTATACCCCAACTGTCAAGGAAATCGAGGAGCTCAGGTTAGTATTTCTTGAAGCCGCTCGTAATGAATGTCGGATTGTTGTTATTATTGATGATGCTTATTTCGGGCTTATATATGAATCTGGTGTTTATACTCGGTCAGTTTTCAGTGAACTATGTGATCTTCATCCCAATGTGCTGGCCGTGAAGCTGGATGGCGCCACAAAGGAAGACTATACATGGGGATTCCGTGTTGGATTTATAACTTATGGCATTCATGGCGGAACGCAGGGCCTTTACAAGGCATTGGAAGCAAAGACAGCAGGAATCATTCGAGCTACTGTTTCAAACGCTTCTAACCTGAGTCAGTCTCTTATGGTCAGCGCGTATACATCCGATTCGTATGCTCAGGAAAAGCGGGGAAAGTTTGAACTGCTGCGAGAAAGATATGAAACCGTCAAACAGATACTGAAATCTCATCCGGAATACAAGGAACAATTTATTCCGCTTCCATTTAATTCCGGTTATTTCATGTGCATCCGTGTTTTTAAAGCGGACCTTGAACAAGTACGCCAGAAACTGTTGACCGATTATTCCATTGGGGTGATTGCCATGAACGGAATTATTCGTATTGCTTTTTCCTCGACTCCTGTCGACAAACTTGAAAAATTGTTTGATCATATTAACCGTGCGGTAAAGGAATTGGCAGGTTCCTGAGTATACGCTTTTTGGACGCAGATGAACGCAGATTGTCAGGATTAAGTTAATTATCTGCGTATATCTTGCGAAAATCTGCGTCCTATTAGCTTGGCACGAAGAGCAATTGGGAGAATATAAAAATCATGGCTTATGAAGTATTGGCACGAAAATGGCGGCCTCGGCAGTTCGCTGATGTTATTGGCCAGGATCATGTTATCCAGACGCTGAAAAACGCCATCAAAACAAAACGTGTCGCTCATTCTTACCTGTTTGTTGGACCACGCGGCATTGGCAAAACTTCCATTGCGCGTATTTTTGCCAAGGCGCTGAACTGCGAGAAAGGACCCACGGAAACACCATGCGACCGATGTTCCGTCTGCACTGAAATTGCGGCTGGAAACAATCTCGATGTGCAGGAAATTGATGGCGCGTCAAACCGCGGTATTGATGAAATTCGTGTATTAAGGGAGACGGTTCAATATATGCCTGCCGGCCGCTACAGGATTTTTATTATTGATGAAGTTCATATGCTGACAACAGAGGCGTTCAACGCGTTGTTGAAGACGTTGGAAGAACCGCCGCCGCATATCAAGTTTTTCCTTGCAACAACCGAACCGCAGAAAATTCCTCTTACGATTTTATCCCGATGTCAGAGGTTTGATTTGCGGCGTATTCCAGTCAAACTTATTATGGATAGATTGGCTTTGATTGCAAAATCGGAAAAAGTATCCATTGATGATGATGCGATTCTGGCAATATCGCGCGCCGCGGAGGGCAGTTTGCGTGATGCGGAATCCAGTCTGGATCAGTTGATTTCATTTCAGGGCAAGAAAATCCATGAGTGTGATGTACTTGCCATATTCGGCCTGATTTCCAGAAAGGCTATGGAGGACTTGGTGTCAGCCTTATTAAAAGGGGATATTGTCACGGTTATGCGGCTTATAGAAGATTTTGACAAACAGGGTAAGGATATGCAGAGATTACTGGTTGAACTGCTTGAGCATTGCCGGAATCTGTTGATTTATATTCAGGTGGGGAAAGGCATCGCTGATCTGGATTTAGAGGGTAGCTTGATTGATGTTTTGAAAATACAGGCTGAATTAACGAATGTTGACCGTCTGCTGAAAATCACGGAGATTTTGATGGAGACCATGGATCGTCTGCGTTATGCACTATCGAAGCGAACTCTTCTTGAGACTGCCATGATTCGGTGTGCTCGTACATCCATTATGGTTTCGCTCGATGACATTCTTGTTCAGGTCAAGAATTTAAAAAACAGTATATTACGCGAAACAGGCATGGAAGCCGATTTGTCTCATGCCGAGGAAAGTTCCGGTTCTTCAAAAGCGCGTCATGATTCCACTTTGTTTTCTGACTTGAGCGCTGGGCCTGACCATGACTCGGCCCTCGGCCCAAAAGGACACTCAGAGTCTGAGAATAGGCTGTCCAAGACGGAAAAGCCGGCATTAGAATCCAAAGTCAATGATGAAAAGGATACACCTCGAAAAGACGAACTTTCCCATCTGAAAAAGGAATGGCATACAATCGTGGAACGGATGGGTAAAGTCGCTATTCTGGCGAAAAACTGTTTAATGGATGCTGAACCGATTGAAGTTAACGGCGATCAGGTGATCATTGGGTTTGCTGATGAGTTTTCTAGTCGCATCGAGCAAATGAAATTATCACGAAACCGAAATGCTTTGCAGAAAATTCTCTGTGAAA
Organism: uncultured Verrucomicrobiota bacterium; assembly: GCA_964491255.1. Taxonomy (GTDB): domain Bacteria; phylum Verrucomicrobiota; class Kiritimatiellia; order JAAZAB01; family JAAZAB01; genus CAZBGF01. The sequence goes on along the minus strand of CAZBGF010000014.1, from coordinate 535 downwards.
TTTTGCATCGCACGGTTTTTGTTGATTTCAGGGTTGTGGACGATCAGCCTCGTGAAATGATGCCCAAACAGGAAGAACCCAAGGTAGCCGATCCCGGCACTCTTGATGCCAAAGCGGAAAAGAAATCGAGTCATTCTAAAAAAGAATTATTATCAAATGATGCTGTTAAAAAAACAATGGATATGTTCAACTGTACGATTGTTAATATTAAAGAGTAATGGTAACTTAGATAGGCACACAGAGTAGCAAGCGCACAAAGTATGATAAAACAACGAAACGCTGGTTGCCTTCGGCCCCGTCAGTTGGAGTTGCGCCTGTCCTGCACTCGCTGGATTTCTTTCTGCTTTGTGCTTTTGCAGTAACACAGGTGCTGTCAAAAATAACATGAAAGAATGAAAGGCAAGAATCTCGCGCAGAGACGCAGAGGACGCAAAGATGAAGTCTTGTATTTTGAGCAATTCCTTGAGGGGATGAATTGCTCAAAGATTTTCCCTGCGTGCAATCTGCAAGCAGGGAAAAGTCCTTAATCCGTTGG
>CAZBGF010000013.1:0-13945 GCA_964491255.1 uncultured Verrucomicrobiota bacterium | reverse complement strand
ACCAACGTACGGGGTGTCTCTCTCGGATCATTCCTATTCTTATCAATCCTTTGCGCGAGTCAATTCTTCTTTGATTCGAACAAAAAAAAAGAGCCCCGTGCTATCCGCACGGGACTCTTTACTACTGCATATATACTTTTATAAGCAGCACGACGGTCAATCATTCTATTCGCCGCGCACTACAGTCTTGTAAACGCCATAAATCCCAAGAATATTCTTGGCTTCCCAATCGACACTGTGAATCTTCGTAATACCAGCGCTTTTGGCAGCCGCTTCAATACTCGCGTCGCCAGTGGCAATAAGACCAAGAATAGAAGTGCACTCAGACACTCCAACCTTATCCCCACCCTTATTCGCTGTAGCGATAGCAGGAAGTTTCACCTCTGTGAACAAAAAACCCGTCGGATAGGGCGTAGCACAACCAGCCAACAATACAGCAATGACTCCTAACGCCATAATGCCAAACATATGCTTCATACTGTTCATACTGAACTCCTTTTGAGATTGATTATATTGATTGTTTGGTCACATTAACCAAACTATCCAATAACGTAAACTTACTATATTTTCATTATTATGTCAAATTGTTTTCCATTTTTTTTATTGGAAAACACACACTTTCACAGATACGCTGTCGTATTCAGTTAGTTTTAACGCCTGTCTCGACCATAACCGCCGCCGCCGCCGCCATCTCTGGATCTTGGAGGACGGTCAGTCTTGGGTCTGGCTTCATTAACCTTCAAAGCGCGCCCCAGAAAATCCTTTCCATCGAGATCCGCCATTGCTTTATCAGACTCTTCCTGTGTGCCCATTTCCACAAAAGCAAAACCGCGAGGTTTATTTGTGAACTTGTCCAGAATAAGATTACATTGAACCACTTTGCCGCTTTTCTCAAAGAGCCCAAGCAGATCTCCTTCTGTAGCGTCAAAAGACACATTCCCTACATAAAGATTAGTTCCCATAACAATTCTTCCTTTCGCTGCTGGAATAAGAGGCCGGAGTGCTTGCTCCCAAGTTATTTGGGTTTAAGATCACCATCAAACAAAAACGTCATCCGACAATCAAACAAAAACAATCCACTTCATTTAACCATCTTTCAGCAATTTAAATATTATACTATATGCTGTTTTATGATAAACACAATAATTTTTTTACTATTTTTTTTACTATCTCAGACATGCGTTTTTTACTTTAATTCTGCCTACCCGAAATGCTACTCGCCTGCATCTCGCATATGCGAAGTATTTCGGGCTGGCACGTTGCAGGCGGACCACTAAGCCTCAAAGCCTGCCCGAGACGACACGTCTCGTGTCGGCCAGGGACACGAAGAATAAAAAGTTTATTTTCTTATCCTTTTCCTTTGTGTCTTAGCACCTTCGCGGCTATTTTGAAATTCCTAAGCTTTAAAATATGTATTTGCATTTTTTTTCAGTGACGACGCTGAAACTGACGGATGCAGATAAATCGGAGACAAACGGTCCGAAGGGACATGACGTTGAATTCTAACGCCCGCCAATCTCCCCAAAGAACCCGCACGGGGGACACGTCTGCCCTCAATCAACGTGATTGTTGGAGCAAGAAAAGCTTTCAATGAAGATCCTATTCTCTCCCAATCTGAAGTAGCAATGACTGACGCGTGTAAAAATGGTAATTCATTCAACGTTATTAATTTCCAGTCAGAAATGCCTGGCGCTGAAAAATGATCAGTCTCGCAGATAAATGTTTTGACCCAAAGATGCTGTCTTCGGGCATCACCAATAATGGTGACTGAACGAGATTGACTCTCCTTTGAAACATCCCATGCCAGGGATTCCGCGCTACTTACCCCATAAACCGTCCGATGATCCGGAAGGGCAAACGCATTTGCCGCTGCAAGTGACATTCGTAAGCCCGTATACGATCCAGGACCCAAGCCTACAGCATACGTACGAACATCATCCAAATCCAGAGCAGCCTCACGAAGAAATCCCGGTAGAATCTCAAAAAGTTGTTTATTATGACGGTCAGCGACTGTCCATTGGTGTTCAGCCAAAACATTCTGGCCGTTAAGAACAGCAATACTGCCTATGTCAGTTGATTGTTCTATGGCTAATAAGATCATTTTATAATATCCAGTATTGAATAATCTAACGAAATGCTTGAAGATTAACTACAAAAAAATTTAAATTTCTGAATTGCTCCTTTTGTATACAGCGGTTATACAATCTGAGAACAAAAAACCAGAAGAATTATTTTTATGAACACCCCGAAAAAAGCAATGGTGCTGGCAGCCGGACTGGGATCTCGCATGCTGCCTCTTAGTCTGGATAAGCCAAAACCTATGATGCCCTTATGGGGAAAACCTGTTCTTGGACACATTTTTGATGCGCTTCATGAATGGGGAGTAAATAAAGTTCTGATTAACCTGCATCATCATCCTGATCCGATTATCCGGTACATACGTGAACAAAATGATATACCCCTCCAGATTAACTTATCGTTCGAACCTGAACTTCAAGGTACAGGCGGCGCACTGCGTCAAGCCCAATGGTTTCTTGATGACTCTCCTTTCTGGATGATCAATGCGGACATCGCATTTACGGTGAATCCAAAACCGATTTTAAAGATGTTTCGGGATCAGCGCTCGCTCGCTGTGCTCTGGCTTCATCCAGACCAAGGTCCGCGAACCGTTGAAATGGCTGACAGCGTCATTACAAACTTTAGCAGTAATCGGCAGGGAACGCAAGGCACCTATACATTCTGCGGATTACAAATGCTCTCACCCAATATTTTCAAGTATATTCCGAAAAAAGGGTTCTCAACGATCATCCAGGCATACAAGCGAGCCATGGCCGACGGGCAACGAATCAATGGAACCTGTGTATCCGATTCATACTGGACTGATATTGGAACGCCAAAACATTATTTAAAGGCTCATGCCGACATTTTAGATCGTTTTCAAACCAATCAGCCGGGCGGCCAACTATTCGATCAAACACAGTTGAAACTAATGGAAACACTCCAAAAAAACAACGTCAGGATAAAGGGCTTTGTATCACAGGGAACTAATGTAGCAATTGAAAAAGGCGCTGTCGTCTCCAATTCTGTTATTTGGGATGGAGCGAAAATAGCTTCTGATTCTGTAGTTGAAAACGCTATTATTGGAACACGAACTCTTATTCACGGACGTATTCCACAAACAGCCGTGTGTTCCGACTCTTTATTAAAAGCAGGGATCCATCCCGCTGATAAGGCACTGATCATCGCCCTCAATAAACTCCATTGGAATCCTGAAACAACTACGATTATACCCTTTGAGCCGCGCGGATCAGCGCGCGTCTTTACGAGACTGGAACATGCCGGTCAAAGTGTAATCATGATTCAGTACAGTCTGGAACGCAAAGAAAACGCTTTATATACGCAACACGCCAGATTTTTGAAAACAATTGGTTTGTCTGTTCCTTCTATTATTCTGGATGACCCTGAAAAACAACTGATTATCATTGAAGATCTCGGCGACCAATCTCTGCAAAGTGCGATAGTCAAATTCACCCTGCACAAGGTTGTAATGTCATATCAAAAAATCATAGAAGCCATCATTCTTCTGCATGGCAAAGGCACTGAAAAAGCACGACGCATCAATCTTCCCATGACCTCTTCTTTTTCCATTGATCTATACCGATGGGAGCGTAAATTTTTTGCGCACCATTTTCTTGAAAAGCATCTACACATTCGGGCGGCACGTATACGTCAGATCATGAATGAACTCCACGATGTGTCATCTCGTTTGTTGCAAACGCGGCCAGTGCTGATTCATCGGGATTTACAATCAAGCAACATCATGTTTGTCAATAGACAACCTTATTTCATTGATTTCCAAGGCATGCGTTTCGGGGCCGCCGCATACGATCTGGCATCCCTGCTCTGTGATCCTTATGCAGAATTGCCTTTTCGCTTCCAGAAAAAACTCATGGAACACTACAACACAACAGGCTCATCACTCAACCCTGTTTCTGAAGAACAGTTTTGGCTGGCAGCGATTGAACGACTGGCTCAAGCGCTTGGGGCTTATGGCCGATTGAGCGCAAACCCCGATACCGTATGGTTTAAGAAATATATTCCACCCGGCATGCGCATGATACAGCGCGCTCTGGAGCAGATTGACATGTATCCTCAACTACAGGCTGTAATCCGGAATGCGCTTGACCAAGGAAGGAGTAACGGAGTATCGGAGTATGGGTGCATGGAAGTGTACCCAGGCATTCTGCCTGGGCTATGAGGTAGCTGCCCTTCAGGCAACAGAGGAAAAAACGGGAATCTGCCAACCAGTCGCTGCACTTGACGGCTCACAAGTTCGCCGCGAGTGAGCTTTTCGTTATCAACTATAGATAAAAACGTTATGACTGAATATCTTGACCATGTCACGTTAAATCAGCATACTATTTTAAAAAAGACGTAAAGCGTGAAAAAAGTTATAAGTTATAAGTTATAAGTTATAAGTGAACTAAAGTGACTAAAGTTATAGGGGAAGTTAAAAATAGATGTCAGTAGTCAGTTGCAACGGACAACGGACCACGAACAACGGACAAACAAATCGGGCACTTCCGTCCGAACGATATACGCTTATAAATTCTGGAGATATTCATGATTACTGAGACTGCAACTGTTCTGAGTCATCATTCCATAGGCACAGACTATCGGCTGTTGACGATGAACTCACCGTCAATCGTTTCGACAGTACAACCCGGACAGTTTATCCACTTGCGTGTTCCCGGATTGGGCGAATCCGTATTACGTAGACCATTCAGTGTCTTTAAGACAGACAAAGAGAATCTAACGATTTTATATCAGTGTGTTGGAAAAGGGACACGGGCCATGACTCGCATCCGTCCTGGTGACGAGTTGAGCTTGCTCGGTCCGCTCGGCAACGGTTTCCCTGCCATTCAACCAGATGTTTTTCCCATCCTGGTAGCAGGCGGATATGGCATCGCGGCACTTCACCTTCTTGCAAGACGATCCCCAGTGAAAGGCATTGTTTTTATAGGCGGGGCCAGGGCGCACGACATTCTCTGCATAGATGAGTTCACACAACTTGACTGGGAAGTTCGTGTGGCAACTGAAGACGACTCCCTGGGAAACCAGGGACTTGTAACCCATATTCTCGACGACTGGCTAAATAAGAAACATGATGACCGGAACCTTGAGTTTTTTGCCTGCGGTCCGAACGCCATGCTGAACGCCCTATCGGATCGTGCCATAACAGGCGGCTGGAAAGCCTGGTTATCAATGGATCGGTATATGGGTTGCGGCATGGGCGCCTGTCTTGGTTGTGTTCAGAAGGTTCAACGTTCAGGGTTCAAGCTTGGGGAAAGCGGCGAAAAACACAACAAAAGGGAACCAGGAACCCAGAACTTTGAATCACGCAAAACATGGAAATGGGCTCGAGTCTGTACAGACGGGCCTGTTTTCGAATGCCGCGATATTGTATGGGAGAAGGACGAGGCGGAAGACAGAGGACAGACAACTGACCACTAACAACTGACAACAGATGGCTCGCCTTCGCCGAACAAGAACACAACATTTATCAGATGAATGCAGATTCGAGACACTACAATGGCAGGAGTTAAAGATAAAATGAACAAGTCTGTGCCAAGTATGAAAGTGGATATCGGCGGAATTGTCATGAAGAACCCGGTTATGGCGGCATCCGGAACGTTCGGATATGGAGAAGAATACTCAAAGTTCGTGGATTTAAATCAGCTTGGCGCCATCGTGGTCAAAGGTATCAGTCTCGATCCTGTTGATGGAAATCCCGTACCACGCCTGGTTGAAGTTCCCTGTGGTCTAATCAATGCTATCGGGCTTCAGAACCCCGGATTTGACGGCTTTGTGCACAATGACCTGCCATTTCTCAGGCAATATCAAGTCCCTGTCATTGCCAACATCTGGGGACACACTTTAAAAGAATATGTTCAGATTACAAAAAAGTTTAACGATGTTGAGGGAATTCACGGACTGGAATTAAATATCTCCTGTCCAAATATCAAGAAGGGCGGCATGGCCTTTGGAACGGATACTGACATGGCACGTCGCGTTATTTCTGCTGTCCGCGCCGAAACCACGTTGCCGCTGATTCCAAAATTATCTCCAAATGTGTCTGATATTACGATTTTTGCCAGGATTGCCAAAGAATGCGGAGCAAACGCTATTTCCCTTATCAATTCTATGCCAGCTATGGCAATTGATATCGAGACACGGCGCCCTGCTCTTGCCAATATCACAGGCGGATTAACCGGTCCTGCAATCCATGCCATTGCACTGAAACTGGTTTGGGAAACTGCCCGAGCCGTTGATATACCCGTCATCGGCATTGGAGGAATCACTTGCGCAAAAGACGCACTTGATTTTCTTATTGCGGGTGCAGCGGCAGTAGCTGTGGGAACAGCTACGTTCACTGATCCCCTGACAATGCTCTCGGTGATAAATGGTATTGAAGAATACCTGATCCAGCATGGGCTTTCGAACATCCAGGATTTGATTGGAACATTGAGAACGAATTAGGCCGCCTGCGGCGGCAACTGTAGCCGCGCCACTCTGCTGGCGCGAAAACAGCGCGGCAAGAGACTGCCGCGGCTACATTTTGTCGTGCCATAGGCAGCCCCCCGCCCTTGGCGGAGAATTACGACATCATGTCAAACAATAAATCGAAAATCACATGGATCTTCCTTGCAATTTGGATAGCATTGATTATTGGATGGATATTCTGGATACCTTTTCAACCATCCCGTCTTTATCGCGCCATTCCTGCCAATGCCGTATTTGTCAGTTCCCATGATAATATCGCAGGACGCTGGAAGTGTCTATCAACCAATGTCCTGTTAAAAAGTCTTGTCAGCCGCATCCCAGTCTTTCCAGGCAAATCCTCTATCCTGCCAGACTTCGTGAAGACAAAAACATGGATGGCCCACCTGGCATCCCGGAAAACCGTGATCGGTTTTGTTCCTTCGACGGAATACTCCGGAGAGCCGACGTGGATCGCTGCCAGCTGGATCGGAAACGCCAGTATTTACATGCGATGGCTGTTACGCTGGAAATCTATTCGCGCCATCAGCTTACTGGGTAATTATGGCGGCCGATTCATGTGGGGACTCAACCAGCCGATAACCGAATCCGGCATGAAACTTTCTTTTGCCATCGGAGAAGGAATGATCTTGTGCTGTTTATCACACGATCCAATAGGTATCCGGCAGGTAATCAAAACATACGACAGCACGCGGTCGGGGTCAGATCTTCAGTTAAAAGTTAACTCCTTACTTTCAATCCATACACACGGTAAAACCAATTTAACTTTTAACTTAAGGTCTGACCCCCAGGACAGAGGGGTGATTCGATTGCCATGGACAAGCTCACACACCCATAATCCGGTCTTTATCTCCTATAGCATTCCCCTGCTCACGCCTGACGGGTTGACGGCTGATATTCATATTCATTCAAATATGACTGCTTATACTCCTATTACAGAAACTGTGGATCTTTCTATTCCCGGAAAACTGCTGAACGATTTTCCTGCTATTACCATAATCCTTCCCCTGAACATGACTATTGATCTTTTAACGGCATGCCCTGCTTTCCCTCCAAAGGCTCTCGCCTCGGCGAAACCTTCCGCCGTCGCGGCACGGCAAAGTGCTGCTACGGCGCGACGGCAGCCAGCGGAGCCTGGGTTTCTTGCCCATCCCAAGTCAACAGATGTGAGTAAAAACCTTTCTCACATTATCTGGATCAAAACCATCAAAAATCTTCTGAAATCCAATCATGTCACTTTCAAGAATAATGCGTTTGTTTTATCCGCGTTAACAGGTAAATATAGCGGAGAATTCGGTTTATCCGCGTTAATGGGTGACAAAAACAAAGGAACCGAATACGATGTTTTACGTGTTAAAATCCCTGCTGTCATGGGCATGGTCAAAATCAAGCATGCCGAATCGGTTTCCATTCTTATCAATCAAGCACTCAACACATTGAACACTGAATCCCGTATGGGACTCTTTGTCAACCCCGTTCCGATTCAGGCAGGAAATCAGTCCGTGTACACCATCGAATCAACAAAGAATAATTTTCTTTCCGCCTTGGCTGTTAAAGACAGGCCCGCATATTCAGTTTACAAAAACTGGCTCATCTTCTCCACCAACGCGCGGAGTTTAATCAAACTGCTTGAACAAACTCAAGGTCCAGATGCCGATATTCTCACAGGAAAGTGGCAGGAAGAACTGCAAGCCACCCGAGCCAGTGCTTTTGCATGGTTGAATTTACACTCAGTAAACAAAACTCTGCAATTGCCGCTGTTCCTGTATTCCCAAAAACTAAAAGCCAGTCATACGTCATCATCGTATCGGGCAAAGCTGGATCCGGCCATTATCAAATCGTGGTTTCGAGACGTCCGTCACTTAAAAACATGCACCATCTGGATGGAACCGCTGGAATCCCAACCTGTTATCCATATTGAAATCGGCAAGCCAAAGCAAAACGGTAACTACTCAGCCACCAAGGCACTAAGCCACGAAGAAGAGAAGAATTTCTGACAGGATCACAGGATAATCAGGATATAAGAACTATCCAAATATCTTAAAAACTTTGCGATCTTTCCTCCTTCGCCAAGCTTCGGCGTGACAGGCGCGGTCTTCCCTGGCCGCAGGGCGGTCCCACCCTGGCCGGCCTGAGCTCCGGCTCGGGCAGGCGGGCAGGCTGTGTAAAAATCCTTAGTTTTTTCAGGATTTTGTCTTTCAAAGGCTTTGCGAGTAAACTCTAATTCTGGCGGTTTTTGAAATCGATAATATCTGAAACTAAACGAATCGGCCAATCCTGAACGGATTGCATTAGTATTTCACCCCAAAGCTCCCGCGCTTTCCTCAGCGCCACGGCGCGGTGGGAAATATTATTTTTCACGGCTGGCTCCATCTCTGCAAATGTCATGGAATACCCATCAGGTATAAACAGAGGATCATATCCAAACCCTTGAGAACCTCTGGCCTCTTGAACAATCCGGCCGCGGCATATCCCTTCAACCGCCTGAGCACGACCAGAAGGACTGGACAAAGCCATCACACAACAGAAACGGGCTGTACAAACTGTGTTCCCATCGAGTTCCTCCAGAAGCTTTTTGTTATTTGCGGCATAGTCGCCCGGCTTCTCCGCATATCGTGAAGAATATATGCCAGGCGCACCATTCAACGCATCCACTTCCAATCCGGAATCATCAGCCATTGCCCACAACTGACTGGCTAATGCCATTGTCACAGCTTTTTTCACAGCATTCGCCTGAAACGTCCCGCCATCCTCAACGACTTCCGGCAGATCAGGCAAATCATTCGCTCCAATTATCTCCAGGTTATACAGCTTGAAAATAGACCTGATCTCCCGAATTTTATGGATATTTCGACTTGCAATCAGCAATTTCATAACATTTTACCAATTGTAACTTCAGTATTCAGTATTCAGTATTCAGTATTCAGAAGTCAGGAGTCAGAAGTCAGGAGTCAGAAGTCAGGAGTCAGCCTTGTCCGGATTAATCGAGTTAATCTGCGTCCATCTACGTCTAAAAAAAATACAAATTCCTATACGATGAACTTCAGACTTTAGCCTGCGGGACCAGTTTGAGATGTAAATCCCTAAGCTGTTTTTCATTAACCCGCGCCGGCGCACCCATCATAAGATCCTGGGCCTTCTGATTCATTGGGAAGGCAATGACTTCGCGAAGATTCCGTTCATTGGTCAACAGCATGAGAATGCGATCAATGCCTGGAGCAATCCCGCCATGGGGCGGAGCGCCCAGCCGGAACGCGTTAACCATAGCTGAAAAATGTTCGTCCACGTCCTTACGGGTATAACCGGCAATCGAAAACACTTTGTACATGATATCCAGATTGTGATTGCGGATAGCTCCGCTTGACAGCTCACAGCCGTTACAGACAATATCATATTGATAAGCCAAAACCTTGAGCGGATCCTGTTCCTCAAGCGATTTAAGCTCTCCCTGTGGCATGGAAAACGGATTATGGGAAAACACAACTTGTCCTGTTTCCTCGTCCTTTTCAAACATCGGGTAATCAATGATCCAGCAGAATTTGAAGACACCATCTTCTATAATATTGAGATCAGATCCGAGTTTCAGACGAAGATCCGCAGCAATCCGGTTCACATTCTTAGGCTGGTCGCAAACAAAAAAAACAATATCTCCATCAGAAACACTGCATTTCTGTGCAATCGCACTTAATTGATCCTCTGAAAGAAATTTTGCAATTGGCCCCTTAATCGAGCCTTTCACCCATGATAGATAAGCCAGGCCCTTGGCTCCCAGTGTTTTCGCATATTCCGTTAACTTATCAAAAAAACTTCTCGGCTGTGAAGTTATTGAAATGACCGGAATAGCACGGACAACCCCACCCCTTTCGATCATCGAGGAAAACGCTTTGAACCCGGAATCTCTGAATAATTCCGTGACGTCTTTCATTTCAATGGGAATACGCAGGTCCGGCTTATCTGTGCCATATTTTTCAAGCGCATCAAAATAGGGGATTCGCGGAAAAGGCAAAGGAGTCGCTGGAAGCTGGGAAAATTCACTGAATACACCCGACAGCACAGATTCAACCACCGCAAAAACATCATCCTGAGTGACAAAAGCCATTTCGACATCAAGCTGGTAAAACTCTCCCGGGCACCGATCCATGCGGGCGTCTTCATCCCGGAAGCAAGGAGCAATCTGAAAATAACGGTCAAAACCGGCCACCATAAGCAATTGTTTAAACTGCTGCGGCGCCTGGGGTAGAGCATAAAATTTACCGGGATGAATCCTGCTGGGAACCAGGTAATCTCTGGCACCTTCTGGTGAACTACTGGTCAGAATCGGGGTTTGAAACTCATGAAATCCAAGATCAACCATTTTTCGCCGAATAAAATCAATTACCGTCGAGCGCAACAGAATATTCCGGCGCATGCGTTCCCGCCGTAAATCCAGATAACGGTAACGCAAGCGGGTTTCCTCAGGCCCATCCTCATCACTGTCAACTGACAAAGGCAGGCTTGCACAGGACGATTCAACGGTGATAACTTCTGCGACGAGCTCAATTTCACCGGTAGGCAGACTGGGATTAACCGTATCAGACGACCGGGCAACAACCGTTCCAGTCACCGTAATAACGCTTTCCAGCTTCGTTTTCTGGCACAGATCAAAAAAATCGCTATCAGGTGTAATAACGACCTGATTCACACCGCTATGATCACGCAGATCAATAAAAAGCAACTGGCCGTGATCCCTCTTTCTGAAAACCCAGCCGGACAATCTGACTTTTTTGGATATATCTTTTAATCGCAGTTCGCCGCAAAAATGAGTTCTATAAGGGTGCAGGGGATCCGATTTTCGATTTTCGATTTTCGATTTTTCATTTTTCATTTGTCCGCCTGCCCTGAGCTTGTCGAATGGGTTGTCAGTTGTTCGCTGTCAGTTGTCCCGCCGTTGGCTGGATAAATCCGTTGCTTGTCACGCTGAAGCCTTGGCGAAGACGGTTCCGTTGTTTCCGTGACTCCGACACTCCCATACTCCGATACTCCGGCGCTTCCTTCTTCCATAACCCCCATGGAACGGAATTTGTTATAACGACGTTGCAATAGAATATCAACAGGAATTTGCTTCAGCTCCCTCAGATGTTTTAGAAGAACATCCTTAAACTCAATCGACATGGCTTTTCGATCGGAGTGAGCGCCTCCGATGGGCTCCGGTATAATTTCATCAACAAAACCAGCTTTCAAAAGATCCTTCGAAGTCAGCTTAAGCGCTTCGGCAGCCTTGCTGGCATAGGCGCGGTCCTTCCATAAAATAGCTGCACAACCCTCAGGTGATATAACGGAATAATAGGCATGCTCAAGGATGAGAATCCTATCACCGACTCCAATGCCAAGCGCCCCTCCACTGCCTCCTTCGCCAATAACAGTAACAATAATTGGAACAGGTAAAAGAACGGACTCCCTGAGGTTAACAGCGATAGCCTCGGCAATATGACGCTCCTCGCCTCCAACCCCTGGATAAGCACCGGCAGTATCAATCATAGTGATAATGGGACAACTGAATTTCGCTGCAAGCTTCATCAGGCGTAGCGCTTTCCGGTAGCCTTCAGGATATGCCATACCAAAATTCCGTTCCACATTGCTTTTGACATCACGCCCTTTCTGGGTTCCAACGATCATAACCCGCTCGTCTTCAATCATCGCGAAGCCACCCAAAATAGCCTTATCGTCAGAAAAATGACGGTCGCCATGCAGTTCAATAAAATCCGTGCAGATATCTTTGATATAATCCAACATGTACGGCCGTTGTGGATGCCGGGCGACTTGAACTTCATCCCAGGAAATCAAATTCTTATAAATCTTGCGTTTAGTATTTATAATTTTCTTTTCCAAACGCTCTAATTCCCGTGATACATCAATATTTTGTGACTCACTGAAAGCCTTAAGTTCCTTCAGTTTGTTCTCCATCTCAACAATCGGTTTCTCAAAAGATAGTAAATAAGCTGACATATCTTCATCCGGAAATAAAAAATTATTCGGAAACAACCACGCGAGTACCAACAGGCACCATCATGAACAATTCTTCAACATCAGAGTTAAGCAATCTAACACAACCATCGCTGGCCTGTTTTCCAATGGTTTCAGGCTCCCATGTTCCATGAACCCCGTATCCCCGCACATTGTCAGTCCCCTCAATAGCCGCGATTGACATCCAGCGTGTGCCCAGTACGTTTTCTTTATCACCAAAGGGAAGCACTTTGCCGTCGGAACGCCACCAGGGCGGTTCTGTAATCTTTTTTGAAATCACAAAAATTCCGGCAGGTGTCTTGCCATGTTTGCCTGTACCCACATTATAACGCTTGAAAAAACGATCGTTCATCTTCAGCACAAGATCATTTCGGCTCTTGCTGATCACAATAGAAAACGTACCATTGAATATTCTCAGACGATCGCCAATATGAATGGTGTTGCGCTGAAGCTCATTGCTTTTCTTGATAAGCTCAATTGTTGTTCCAAACTGCCTGGCAATACGATCTAACGTATCACCACGCTTGACAAGATAACGCTGTTTTTCAGGCATAGTCATGGGAGTCAGCAAAAGTTCGGTATTGATCGTTCCAAGCAGATTTTCGACTTCGTTGATAATAGCCGGATTTTTCGACTTTCCAAGAATCTCATACCCTTTCTCCCGCGCCTGGATCAGAGCCCTGTCAGACATCAAAGCCCGCATCTGAGGCATCAACTGGCGACCCGGATCAGTCGAAACCTTTTTCGGTTTAGATGTGATTTCCTCCGCCGCAACAGCCTTTTCGTGAGACTGACCCCGACGCCATAATTGATTACCAAAAAGAATAGACCATACAACAATTGCAACGACCAACAGAACAGCCAGAACTAATGCTAATTGCCAAGGGCGGCGACGGTATTCACGAGTCATAATGAGATTACCCCGAAGATTTTTGTCAAACATCATTTTGTTTTCCTGTTTCTTCTATATGGTTACCGTATTTATGGTTTATTTCAGAAAACAGCTATAACATACCTTAACTTTTTTCTGTTAGCAAGCGGTTTTTCAATATTGACTGACGCACAGCAATTCTCATTTCTATGAAGGTTAATCATTTCTCATTGTTTGGAGTTCAGCCTTTCCCGTAGTCCGGCAGTTGCCGGACAAGGGACCACTTGCACCGCAACGGGGCGACGTGGCAGGCTGTTTTTGCAGGCTAAAGCCTGTACTCCGAACTAGAGCTTATCCGAAAAGGGTATAACCAGCAGAACAAGCAGAAAGAGATGTTTACTCAGGCACAAAGTGACAAAGGCACATAGGCACAAAGTTTCAGGGATAATATCCAAATACCGGAACAGCCTGCCCGCCTGCCCGAGCCGGAGCTCAGGCCGGCCAGGGTGG
>CAZBGF010000012.1:0-14759 GCA_964491255.1 uncultured Verrucomicrobiota bacterium | reverse complement strand
AGGCATATATCCTGATGTGGTATTGCTCTACGCTCTCTTCCAGTTTCTCAAGAAAACGTTTTTTGTCTGCTTCACTTCTGCAAATGTCCCCACGCTCGTTTCCTCGCGCTGTGACGTGATAGATTGCATCTTCATATTCCAACCGCAGATGTCGTGCTATTTATCGCCTCCCATACCCTGCGACGATGGCTAATCCATCAATTCCTCTCCATCACGTCAACCTTTAATCACTAAACAAGGCCTGACCCCTTCTGTCCCTCTGTACAGCCAAAACATGGAAGAAGCCAGACTGTAGAAGCCATCTGAGAGAGGAGTTCAATCTTGTTCTGCCCTTTTTGTGACTTTTCGTGACTTTTTGTGGCTATAGATTTCCTCGGAAAAAGTATTGACAATGATCACGAATTTAGCTATCTTTGTCTCTAGTGATAGAGACTTGGTGGCTCGGCAGCAGTGTATCATGTAATAGAACAGGGCTATTCTCGTCGCTAAGTCTTCCTAAAAGGCCCCCGAGCGAAGCGAGGTTACCCTTGAAGAGAGGAGAGATCATATGTCAAAAGAAAGTGCATTGGCGTATTTGGAGAAGCTTGCGGAGGATGCGGATTTTCAGAAAAAGGTAGCATCCGCACCCAATGATGAAGCACGCTGGGATATGGTAAAAGAGGCGGGTTTTGATTTTACCAAAGAAGAGTTAATAGAAGTTATGCAAGAGAAAAGCGGAAGAAAACTCAGCGATGCAGAACTAGAACAGGTAACGGGAGGCGGCGCCGCGGCTATAAGGGCGGCCGCTAGTATCGTAGCAGCCGCTATCGTCAAATCAAAGTAGGAGCAGATGAGTAATATTTAACTACCATGCCCTTCTAATACCATGCCCGGAAGGGCATGGTATTAGTTTTTGTTGTGACATTCTAAAGGTTGACCGGTAGTGTGTAAATGTAGCTTCAGGCTGGATGGAAGCCTTCGCATGCGTTGCCATTCTGGTGGTCGAAGATAATCATCTGTGCGCTTCGCACCATAAGTTTAAAGTGAGGCGCGGAGGAGAAAGTTATAAGAGGCCACCGGAAAGGCCCGGAGACGATCAACGGTCTGGTCGTTCCAGTCATGGGGATGAAAATTTCCAGCAAGCATAAATCAAACCCATATTGATGAAAATATGCAGTGAATATTTTACTAATTTACCCTCCTTTTGGTGAAACAGATCTGGCCCATCTTGCCCTGCCTCTTCTTATCGGACATTTACGTTCTAAAGGGCACAAGGTATCTTTCCTGGACGCAAACCTGGAATTCTACCTCAGTCTCCTCACGTCCGAACAAATCGAGTTCGGGAGAGAAACTGCCGTAGAACGATTTTCTCTGCTCAAAAATAAGCGCAATTTGACTTCTGCCCAGAAGCTTGAACTTAGTCGATTTAAAAAGATCTTGAGCGACCTGGAAAAAATACCTCCTGAGTGGCGCGGAGATAATAATGGCGACTGGGATGAAGTGTTATATGACCATTCAAAAGTAAACAACTGGTTAGATTCAACGAAAAGAAGCACAAGTATTGAAACCGCGCGCAGTCTGGCCAGCACGCCTTACTATCCCGAAATGTTCCTGTTTTCGGGGCAGTCTGTTATTTACAACTCACCTTACAAGAATTGGTCCATAAAAGATATACTTGAAAGCGTTGATTCCAAAGGCATGTTGGAAGGTTTTTTTGAAAATATACTGCCGCCTATATTAGAACGGGATAAACCCTCTATTATCGGTATTTCTGTTTCGTTTGACAGCAATGTCCAACCGGCATTCCGCTGCGCCAGCGTTATAAAAAAGATCGCCCCTCATGTTCATGTAGTATTCGGCGGTTCCTGGATATCTACTGTTCTCCCCGATTTAAAAGATACCCGTTTTTTTAACCTGGTGGATAGTTTTGTCATAGATGAAGGAGAAATCCCGATGGAAAAACTCGCTCAGAAACTCTCATCTCCCAACCCGGATCTAAGCAAAGTCCCCGGACTTATGTATATGAAAGACGGCAAAGTGCAAAAAAACCCTCCTCCTCCAAAATGCAGTATGGAATCATTTCCTCCTCCTGATTATACTTTACATCCATTTGATAAACATTTTATGCCCAAAGATTATATAATGTTAAGCCTTCGTACCTCAAAGGGTTGTTATTGGAGAAAGTGCGCATTCTGTCCGTCGCACCAGTACGTAATCGCAAATCACGAACAGGCATCGGCTGAATATTCTTATTTTGTCTTAAAGACAGTTATGGAACAGACAGGAATGCACAATATTGGATTCGTTGAAGAAGCATCCATGCCCGAGGTTTTAGAAGATCTATCGAAAAAGATCATTGATTCAAAACTTTATCTTAACTGGGCTACTAATATAAAATTACTTCCTGATATCACCCTTGAGCGTTGTATTACATACAAGCTGTCAGGGTGTTTTCGTCTTAATTTCGGGCTGGAAACATACAACGACCGGCTTCTCACTCTTTTAAAAAAAGGCATTACTAAAAAGACCATTGACTTTGCCCTTTCTAATATTTCCTGGTCCGGCATAACCAATCTGGCTTACATGATGGTGGGATTACCCACGGAGACAGAAGAGGAAGCGCTAAAAACCTTTAATGCCGTATATAAAATGCAGGAGCGGAAACTTCTGTCGCAGTACAATTACTCAGCTTATGAATTGTTGCCTGATTCAGATATATTTGACAATCCTGAGAAATACGGCCTGAGGTTTATCCCGTCAAAGAATAATAACCACGATTTGCCGAACCGCCAGTACGATTATTCCGGCGCTCCAATATCTTTTGATAAAGCCTTTGAATTAGCAAAGAAATTTAATTCCACCCCATCCCGGGCATACAAAAAAAATATTAAAGACCCTGTGTGACATGAGTTTACTTTTAATATTTCCGCCGTTTGGGATGTTACAAACTCCTCATTTAGCAATCCCGGCTTTATCAGCATATCTCTCTTCAGCAGGGGTAGAGGTAAGCGTTCTCGATGCCAATATAGAATTTCTTCACTATTTCTTAACCAGGAAAAGAGTGGAGGAGGGCCGTAAATTCGCGGAAGAAAAGATGCAGGAGCTTAACAGCGCGGCATCTCTCACATTATTTGACCAGCTTCAATATATGAATCTATGCTCTCTGTCCCTTATCCCGAACGAAGTATTCAATACCGATATAGTATTTGATACAACCAAAACTTGTCCGCTTGAATATAAACCACTGGCTGTCCATTCAACATTGGCAGCGGCTTCCGCTCCATTTTTCCCCGAGAGAATAGATGTCAAGCTTTTGGTTGAGACAGTAAAATACTACCCCCACAAAAGCAAGTTTACGGTTGACGATCTGGTAGACAGCGTAAAAAGGCCGAGAATTTTTGCGGGATTTTTTGAAAGGATTCTCCCCGATATTATTAATAAAAAAACTCCTGACATAATAGGGATTTCTGTCGCCTTTGACGACCAGATTAATGCCGCCTTATTATGCGCCGGGACGGCAAGAAAGCTTGCTCCCGATGCCCACATAGTGCTTGGCGGATCATTTGTCTCCAACAACATGTCGCGGATCTCAAATAAAAGGATTTTTGAACTCGTTGACAGTCTTGTAATTGGTGAGGGAGAGATTCCTTTAAAACGCCTCACGGAAGAGATTGGTTCCGGGCATCCGGATTTCAGCAGGGTCCCCGGTCTTATTTATCCTGACGGCAAGAAAATCCTGAGGAATCCTGTCGCTCCGCCGATAAAAATTGATTCCCTGCCCATACCTGATTTTAGTTCTTTTAATTTCGACCGTTACACTATGCCGATACATTTAATGGGGGTGCCGTTCCGCAGTTCGCGCGGCTGCCCCTGGAATAAATGCTATTTTTGTAATACCAACTGTCTTAAGATAAATCATTATGAGCAGGCGTCTGCTGATTACATGTATAATGCTATTTCGACCATGGCCGATAAAACAGGGGCAGATTATTTCAATTTCGCCGATAATGCCACTGATCCGGAGGTTCTTGAACAGTTTTCACGCAGGGTTATTGATAATAAATTAAATATCAGGTGGACGACAAGCCTTCGTTTAGACAAAAACATTACCCTTGAGCGCTGTCAACTCTATCGCGTTGCCGGATGCACCAATTTATTTTTTGGACTTGAATCCTATAATGACAGGCTTTTAAAAATTGCCAACAAGGGCACTACAGTTAAATCAATTGATTCAGCCCTTTCCAACGCCTCATGGGCGGGCATTTATATTTATGTTTATATGATGGTCGGGCTTCCCACAGAAACCGAAGATGAAGCGTATAAGAATTATCAAGAAATATTAAAACTAATTAATAAAGGAGTTATTTCCAAAGCCATATACAATTCGCTTTTCCTATATCCCGGCTCTTTGTACTACTCTAATCCTTCCCTATACGGAATCAGGAACGCGAGAATTCCGGAAGGCTGCGATTTAGACTGTATTATATATGACTATGAAACTGACGGCATGACCAGGGAAAGATCACGGGATCTTGCTGCTGAATTTTCCTGTAACGGACAGGCAAGATTCCAACAGAAGGAAATAAATTTAAGCGATGGAAAAACCTTAAGCTTAAAACATGACCTGGAACAAATATCCCGGAGGTTAGACCATACCCCCCTTTTCTGGCTTTAGCCTGTAAAAATTTTGGCTGACTAATTCCAGGCGGGAATAGAACAGGTTTAATGTTATTTAGCCTCGTCAACCTGTACAAACCGTCCGTCTTTCACTTCGAAGAGCGCCGTGCGGTCCTGTATAAGCTCTCCGCCGGCGGCGAATTTCGTTGGGCCGAACAGCCCGGCATAGGTCTTTTCCCTGAGCGCTTCGGCGATTTTCGCGGGTACCGTCGAACCGGCTTCCCTGATCGCGTTGGCAAGGACCATCACCGTGTCATAGCCCAGTATAACGCTGTACTCCGGCTCATGACCGTATTTACTTTTGAAATCTTGCCGGAGCTTCTTAATGGCCTCAGGGGAACCGCGGGTTATGTCATACCAGCATACCGTGGTGCCTTCGGCTATTTCCCCTGCCGCGCCGATAAAGGCCTTATTGAACATTGTATCGGTGCCGTAATATGTGACCTTTATATCGGCCTCCGAAGCCGCTTTCATGATCAGCGCCGCTTTGTCGGGCGGGCCTATAATAAGTATCGAGTCAAACGTGTCGGTGTAAAGTCTTTTAATCTCCGCGAGTATTTTATCGAAGTACACCTTGTTGCACGTATAATCAAAAAGCCTCTTGTCGGTAATATCAATCCCTATAATATGAGCTTTTTTCTGAACAGCGCCCCCCATGTCTGATGAATAACCATCCATATCGCTGAAAATAATCAGGTTCCGGCAGCCTCTGGCATGCATATACTCCATGAGCAGCCTGGCGGATTTCATGTTATCAGGAATGTTCATGAAAATAAAGCCCCTGTATTTATCAGGCATCAATTTTCTGGTGGTGCTGAAAGGGGTGATCATCACAAGGCCGTCGGTATCATACAGGACGGCGGTTGATCTGCTTATCGAGGAACTGGTGTGGCCGATCACCGCGACCATGTCGAGATTGGAGCAGAATTCCTGGGCGATCATCTCTCCCGTGTTTTCATCGTTCATATCCGATTTTACAACGAGCTCGATTTCTCTTCCGAGGAGACCGCCCGTTGAATTAATTTCATCTACAGCCAGCTCTATCCCCTGTATGATCGGCTTATCCTTCTCTGAATTCCATGACCCCGCGGCGCCGATGATTATCCTGCCTTTCGCCTTTT
Organism: uncultured Verrucomicrobiota bacterium; assembly: GCA_964491255.1. GTDB lineage: Bacteria > Verrucomicrobiota > Kiritimatiellia > JAAZAB01 > JAAZAB01 > CAZBGF01. The sequence continues at coordinate 8,982 of CAZBGF010000012.1, read as the reverse complement.
GAGCTCTTATCGCGCGCCTTTTAGCGTAGTCCGGCTCGGAAATATAAAACCACGCGAAATTGTCCCTGTCTAAAACTTTTACTATGTTCCTGAAATTAAACAGTATAACCACGGTAAAGAGTGCCAGTAGCAAGCAAAGTGTCTTTTTAATGTTCATATCGATATCTTATGCTCCTTATCTCTTTTTAACCCGCCCGTCAGGGGCGGGAACCTATATTATCTGGCGCTTTGCCAGCAGCGCGAACACGCCTTCCTGCTTTATCAGATCCTCGTATTTTCCGCTTTGTACGATACGGCCCTTGTCCAGCACGTAAATTCTATCGGCCTTTTTTATCGTGCTTAATCTATGCGCGATGACAATTCGGGTGGCTCGCAAATTTTCGAGGCTTTTGGTCACGATATCCTGAGTCGCGTTGTCAAGCGAGCTCGTTGCCTCGTCAAATAAGACGATCCTTGGTTTTCGCACCAGGGCCCGGGCTATAATAATCCTCTGCATCTGGCCGCCGGAAATCGTGCCGCCCCCCGAGGTCACAATCGTGAGCATTTTCATGGGCATCTCTTCTATATCCTTTTTACAGCCGGCCAGTTCGGCCGCGGCCCAGGCCTCGTCAATGCCGAGGCCTGAAGAACCCACTATGTTTTCCAGAATTGAATTCTGCAGCACGCTGCCGTTTTGAAGGACCACTCCTATCTGGCGTCTGAATTCTCCCAGGTCGAATTTGGAAAGGTCTTTCCCGTCATAGTATATGCTCCCTGAATCCGGCATATCAAACCCCAGCAGGAGGCGCAGCAGTGTTGATTTCCCCGAGCCGGAACTGCCCGTGATGGCTATAAACTCGCCGGGCCCGGCGCTAAGCGACACGTCATTTATGATTACGGGGCCGTCCTTCTGGTAACGGAAATTGACATGGTTTATTTCGATACTTCCAGTCAAGCGGCCGGGGGGCGGTTTTTCACTATTGTATTCCGGCAAGGCTGAAAGGATGGGTTTCATCCTTTTATATACCGGGATAACGTATAACCAGGTTGTGACAGCCACCGACATCTGCAGCATGGCTATCTGGACGGTTGTATAGGCTGCTATAAACGCCATGTAATTGCCTATCGGGATACTGGTGGTTTTCATGAACTTGAAGGCAATTACCGCAAAAATGATAATTAAACTGAATATCGGCAGCGTTCCTTGCAACGTCGTTAAAATATTCTGGCAGATGTGCGCGTGTTTGGTGAGCAGCTTCTTCCGGCTGAAATCCTTCGCCCAGACAGCGAAGGCCCGTTTTTCCGAGCCGGTGACCCTCAACTTACTCACGCCTGTTATGAACTGCAGAAGCATACCCGAGATTTTGCCGTCAATATTGATGACCTGAATCTGTTTATAAAGCATTATCAGCATAAGCGGGATCATAAGGATAATCGATACCAGTAATATAGCGGCGCATATCCACGCGAGAAACGGGCTGTAATGGAAGAGCAGCAGAAAATTCAACAGGGAGAATAAAGACGCGATCAGGGCCTTTGCGCTCTACGTAGTATACTCTCTTTATCGAGTGCAAAGGCCCTGATCGCCGGAGGTGTAATTTCTGAAAAAGGACGCGCGGAGCGACATGAGTCTATCCCAGACAGCGGCCTGGAGTGAACTCTCGGTTTTTCCCTGCAATCTCAATACCGCGACGGATTGGGTTATCTCGAAAGCGACCGTCCCTATCGCACAGGCTGTCAGGATAAGGGTCAACTGCCATAGAAGCCCTATTTCAGCATTGGGGATAACCGTGTTAAATATTATTCCCGTGGCTATGGGCACGACTAAACCCAGGAGCGCTGCCAGAAGCCCCATAAGGAAAATCGTCGCGATTGATTGGCCTGAACCTTTAAGACTGTATTTTAATAAATCCCAGAAACTCAGTTTGCGCTCGGGCAGGGGGCAAAAGAATGTGTACGCGCCGGGTTCTATCGATTGCGCGATTTTCCTGTTCACCTTTTGCCTTGTTTTATATACGGGATCGAACACCGCGTATTCGGTTGGCGAAAGCTGTATAAGCGCCAGCGGGTGATCGGCCTCACCTCTTTTGAAGGCCAGCAACGGGCCGTTATCTTTTCTCCACCAATCATCCCTCAACATGACTTTTCTCTTTTTTATCCTCGATGCCCTCGCGATTGAGTCCATATCTTCAATTATCGACTCTCCCGCGCCTCTCTTATGTTCGGTTTCAACCGGCCTGGAGAAGGTAATACCCGTCTGTTTTCCTATCAGCTTGCAGGCCGATAAAAGATGATCGTCGGTTTCCTCGAAGAGATACTGTCTGGATTTGGGAAGGAGAGGCGAGGCAATTTCATACAATGCCTTTTTGGTCAACTCCTCATCATGAGCCTTTCTTTTCTGCAAACGCTCTCTATCTGCCTTTATATCCCTGTCCCTTTTTAATATCATGTAATTCAGGAATATCTTATTGAAACTGAAAAGGGAGCCTGTAAAAGCGGGGGTTTTAATGAAATCCCCCGTTGATATCACTTTTATCTTTAAATTATCGCACGCCCTCAGCCATGTATTATCCGATACCGGGAAGATAACGCCTTTCTTTAATTTAATGGCAGTTTCGTCTCCCGGTAAGGCCGCCAGCCCCTCGTATATCTCGCACCAGAGGATTCCACCGGAGGATTTAAATGTTTTATTCGCCTCCACACGGATGTCCGCCCCAGGTTCAACCCCGGTACAATCATCCGGGGGTAATTCATGGCTCATATATGACAGAACATCCCCGATCCATTTATCCAGTATCCTGCAGGCTGTACCGGAGAAGGGACCTTTCCCGGCGATATCCACGAACTGCGGGAGTTTTATAGAAATCAGATCTGTGCTGGGATCGCCTGTAGCTAAAGTGGTAATGCCTGTTTTGCCGGTTGTCGAGCCGGGGGGGAATACTATTGACCCCTCCTCGACCGTGAAGAGGGGCATTCTCGCCCCCCTTGGAGAACCGTTTTCAGTCGCCACGGCAAACAGATTTAATCTGCCTGAAGCGACCATCCATACATACTGCGGGTTATCTAAAAACACCAGTGATTTCGTGTTTTTCAGGCTTATTGATTCACCAAGTTTTTTTATCTTATTAATAAATGTTTCCATGTCTGAATGCCGATGCTAACCCGCTGTTACCAGTTTGTGATAATGCCCCCTGGCTTTTATGAGTTCCTCATGTGTCCCGCTCTCTACAATTTTTCCCTTTTCAATCACTATTATCTTATTGCAATCCCTGATCGTGCTCAGGCGGTGCGCGATAATAAGACAGGTACACCCCCTGCGCCTGATATTATTATCAATTACTTTTTCGATTGCCGGATCGAGGGAGCTCATGGCCTCGTCGAGTATCAGTATAGAAGGGTTGATCGCAAGCGCCCGGGCGATCTCAATCCGCTGGCACTGGCCTCCGCTGAAATTTACCCCTCCCTCCTCCACAATGCCATCGTACCCCTTCTCCCTGCAGCTTATTTCGTTGTGAATCGCGGCGTCTTTCGCCGCGAGAATTATTCTGCTGGAATCTATCGTCGTATCCCACATCGTGATGTTATCCCGCACCATCCCGCGGAACAAAAAGATCTCCTGGTTAACTATCGATAGCGAATTATGCATGACCTCTTTCGGATAACTGACCCTGCTCTTTCCGTCAAAGAGGATTTCTCCCTCCCACGGCTGGTAAAGGCCCGCGATAAGCCTTGCGACCGTTGATTTGCCGCATCCGCTGCTGCCGACAAGGGCGATCCTTTCACCGGGCTTCAGGGAAATGCTGAAGCCTTCTATCACCGGGGCGGAAACGGTGCTGTAACCGAAGGTTATATTCTTTAATTCCAGACACCCTTCCAGCCTGGAATTATCCGAGACGGCCCCTGCTTTCTCAATTTGGGCAAGTTGCTCATCCTCCCTGTAGTTCAGCACGTCGTCCAGCCTGTCTAAATCTCCACGGATTTCCTGTATCTGGCCGCCAAGATCGACCATGCTATTTACAGGCTGCGAGAAGTTTCTCATGAGCATCTGATACGCGCTCAGCAATCCTATCGTGAGCAAACCGCCCAGTATCCTCAAGCTCCCGAGTGTTAAAATCGCGATGGTATTGAATAATGCGAGGGCCAACGGGACGGCCGAGAGCAGCAGCGTCGAAAAGTCCATCTTCTGCTGGCTCGTGACCACTTTGGCAAGATAGCCCGCCCATTTGGAAAAGAAGTCCGATTCCGAGCCACTCGCCTTTATCGTCTCTATCAATTGTAGCCCGCTCATGGAATTGCCTACGAACTTCCCCTGCTCCACCTGCAACACCTGATTCAGCACGGTCCTCTTCTTTGATACGAATCTCAACGCCAGAAAGTTAATCAGCGCGAAGGAAACAGAGACGACGGTTAGAAAAACATCGTACTGGAACATCAATGCCGCGTAAAATATTATGAGGAACATGCCGATAAAATTTGTCGATAGTGGTCCCGATAAAAGCATAGCTATCTTATCGTTCAGATAGATGCGGTTTTGAATATCTCCCGCGTAGCGCTGGTAAAAGAACTGCATGGGCAGGCGAAAAACATGCCGTAAAAATTTCGCCGATGAGGTCAAGGCGAGTTTAAGCTCTATGCATAAAAGGTACAGCTGCTGGAGCCAGGTTAAAGACACTCCGACGATCATGGTTATGAACATCGCAAGCAGCAGCGGCCTTATCCAGGCCAGGCGGGATTCAACCATGACCTCGTCAAGGAAGATTTTAGAGAATACGGGGGTTAAAAGATTCGGCGCGACCAGCAGAAATCCGGCAAGGAACACGTACGCGAGGCCCGCCTTTGTGCTGGACAGCCTGTGCAGCAGGGAGAGGATCATATTCCGTTTAACGCCGCCCTTTGTGAAGTCAGGGCCAGGCTTGAAGGTCAGGACGATGCCCGCGAACGATTCGTCAAACTCCTCTTCCGAAACAGATCTTGGCCCGAGGGCCGGATCGTTGATAAGGTAGTTATTCTTCTTTTTCCCTGTAAGGACGACGAAATGTCCCATCTTCCAGAACAGTATAACGGGCAAATCGTATCCGGGCAGGTTTTCCGGCTCGTCTCTATATCCATCTGCTACCAATCCGTATTTGCGGGCGGCTTTCAGTACGTTGCCGGCATTGCTTCCGTCCCTGGAAACACCGCATTCCACGCGGACTTCTTCCAGCGCCACCAGCCTGCCGTAATACGAGAGCACCATCGCGAGGCACGCCGCTCCGCATTCGACGGCTTCCATCTGAATTACGACAGGTACGTCCAGCCGTTTCTTCGGCCATTTTGTTTGTTTGGTATTCATTCCCTAAAGCGACCTTTGACTGCAACCAAAAAACCTTTTTGGTCATTCCGGCAAAAGCATGTCCTCAACTTGATTGGGGGCCGGAATCCAGACATTTATTTCTGGATCCTGCGGTCAAGCCGCAGGATGACGATAGAACACAGAATGTGGCTAATAACAAAACTTCTACGCAATCTGCGAAGAAGTTACGGTATAAGACTCTAACTCGCGCGCAGGGTTGCCGTAAGGATTATTTCTGTACCGAGTCTTTCATTCTTTCGTCTTCATCCCCTATGCCCAGAAGGTATTTTTTACAGGACTGGAATATAAGATTCAGCGGGGCCTCTGTCCTGGTGACGACGCTGCTTGCGCAGACCGTCCCGCTCATGATCCTGATCGGCGGGCCGCTTGACGAGGTCCATTTGTAGCCGCTGACAGTATTGGGGTCCCGAAACAATTTTATTCTCGCGATAAAAGGCGGGCCCGTCCTCGTCAGCATGTCAGACAGGAGAGCGTTTTGCAGCTGCGCCTCTATCGCCTTCTTCGTTGACGGCTGCCTGCCGACTTCCGTCACGATGCCCACAATAGACCCGAACTTTTCGCTCTGGATAACGGAAGGGGTGACATTCGCGCGCATCCCCGGCCTAACCTTCTTGCCGTTCATAGCGTCAAAGTAGGCTATCGCTTCCACGATTTTGTGCTCCTCGTCCACAAGCGTCACTATGCCGTCTGACTTGTTAACTATCTCACCCTGATTGACCAGAAGTTCCAAAACGGTTCCGGAATTTTTACTGACGATGTTCGCGAATTCTTCGTAGTTGAACCATAGCATATTATATTTTTTTTCCTCATCGTTAATTTCGATCTGCTTTTGCAGGTGACTCTTTTTAATTATGGAAACTATGTTCTTCAATTCAAATTCCACATCGGTTAGTTCGTTTTTAGCCTCCTTTATTCTGATGGCGGTCTGCATTAATTCGCGCTTGTTCTTGTGATATTCGACTTCTGACATGGCCCCTTCCTTCCTTAACTCTTCAAACGCCTTCAGCATGTCATTAAGCCATTGGTGATGTTCTTCCAGCTCTGCTATTTCTTTCTTTATGTTTTCCCTTCGCGCATGAAGATATTCTGTTTTGCTGTCGAGTTCTATCCGGTCAAGTTCCTTGATTTTCTCGAAATCGGACTTGAGAACCTTTATCCGTTCCAGGGTGCGTTCTATCTCGTGCAGCGTTTCGGGCTGTGCAATCATCCCGATTATCTGCCCCCTGCTGACAAAATCGCCGATTTCCACGTCCAGCGAGCGGACCCTTCCCGCCGCGGGTGCCTGAACCGCGTGGATGCCGCTTTTTGTTACCATGATCCCCCTGCCGACGGTCCTGTAATATATGGTCCCGTATATTCCCCAGAAAAAAGCGACAAGGATTATTAAACCCAAAGCCAGAAGGGCGATCCAGCCGGTTGGGGAGATTATTGTAATAGTTTGATCAAGTTGCTCCGGCGAGGTTAATTTATCCAGAGCTTTTTTTCGAAACAGGTCTTTGCTCATGGGAATCCCCCTTCTCAGGTGGCCTGAGGGAGTCAGGCCCCCGCAATTTCTTACAAATTATTTAACTACCACGGTGTATCGCGAAATGCTACAGTGTCCGTGCGTCATATCTTCCGGCGTTTTATTTTTATAATGTTCCCCCGGCCCGCTCACATTTCATTCTCATCCCCGGACTGGTACGGGGATGAAGAAGTGTCCGTATCCTGTGCTACTGCCCGGTCACCCATGGATGCCTGGTCAGGGGCCGGTGCCGGCTCAACGGGCCTGCCGGCCTCCCCGGCGGTCTTTTTATCAGGATTATCGGTCGTTTTATCCGGTTTAGTGGGACCCAGCGATCCGGTTGCATAAGCAAGATCGGCCAGTGACACAAGCAGATCTTGTTTCGCCGACACAAACCGGATCCGGGACTGTATCAGGTCGTCTTGCGACTGCAGAAGATACAGGATATCGACCAGTCCGGATTTGTAACTTATGTATGCCAGATTGTGTGAATCCGTACTGATTTTTAGATAATCATCACTCGTGACAACCTTAGCCATCGCCGCTTTAAAGAGGTAGTACGAACTCCATACCTCCGCGCTTGCCTCCAGCTCCGCGTTGGCCAGCTCTTCTCTCGCGGCCTTGGCCCTTGCCTGGCTGGCCCGCTTTTGCGCGATGTTTTTGAAGCCGTTGAATATGTCCCAGTCAACGCTCACGTATCCAACATACCTCTGATCCTGGGTGTTTAAAGGTATGCTCTTCTTAAAATAATGGTACCAGTTCAAGTCAAGATACCCACCCGCGTTCAGGGTGGGCCAGATGGCGGAATTAGCCACCTTCACATCCTCTTCCCTGGCCCGAAGGTTCGCGCGGAGGGAAGCCAGCTCAGGCCTGTTCTTCAGGGCCTCTTCTATAAGATCGCTGACGTTCTCTTCCGAAATAAGTGTTGATGTCTGGTCGGGCGGGGCCGACACTGAAAAATCGTAATCGGAGGAGAGCCCGATTGCTTTCGCCAGGTTGGCTCTCGCTGCTTCGACCTGCCCCTTTGCGTTTTCAAGAGAATACGTGGCGCCGAGATAGCTTGATTTCGCTTGTATCACGTCCAGGCGCGTGACCAGGCCCGCCGAGTATCTTTTCTGGGCCAGATGCCAGCCTTTCTTATTGTCCTCCACGCTCAATTCAAATTCTTTCACTATGTCCCGGAAGCTGTTAAAATTATAGTAGGTTGTTGACACCAAAAGTATTATGTCCTGTATCTTCTGGTTGAACTGCAGGTTGTTGGAAAGCAGCGTCTGGACGGCGCCATTTATCAAGGCCCTCCTGCCGCCAAGATCAAAGAGCAGGTAGGTTAGTCTCAGGGAGGGGTTGTAAATCATATTCTCTACATTGAGCGCAAGGTCGTCGGTCTGTATCTGAAAATTTATGGCGCCAGCGCTTGTTACCTGCGGGTACAACTGGCTTTTTGCCTGCGTCAGCTGCGCCTCTGTCTCTTTCGCATTCTGCCATGCCTGCCTGATCTGGGGGTTGTTCAGGAGCGAGATGTCTATAAGGTCCGGCAGTTCAAGCGGCCTGGAGGTATCTATCTCTATTTCCCTGATTGACTGCCAGACAGGGCCTGGAGCCAGCGATCTATTCGCCCAATCGGGGGGTGTTGTCCACGCCCTGTACGGCGTGCCGGGCGCTCTCAACGTCTCACACCCCTGTGTAAGCATCCCTGAAACAGCCAGCAGTATAATAAAGGCGGTATTTTTCACATATATATTATCCAGAAGGTTCTGGATATTGGAGATACCCTCCGGACTTTTCGAATGACGATTTTAACCTATTATACAGAAGTCCTGGATCAGCAATTCCCGCTCGCCGCAAAAACGCTTAATAAGCGGGCTTTTTGAAGTCAACCTTCGTAATGTTTTTCAGTTATTTCGACTCGATATTGGCTTTCCTGCGTCCATTTTTACGAAAGAATTCAGGACTATAGCTTTTCCTGTGAGACCTTGTGATTTTTTTCCTCTTCCTTCAGGCACAAGCACACCATTACATATTGTGCATAATTTAGACGTTTGTTTTGCTTGTGTCAACATTTTGTTCACATTTTTTCTTTTTTTGTGGCTGCCGGATCCATGCCAGTCTCAATCCGGCGCATCACAACATCTACCGGACTTCCTAC
>CAZBGF010000011.1:0-14942 GCA_964491255.1 uncultured Verrucomicrobiota bacterium | reverse complement strand
ATGGCCTTTTGATAATACTGTTCAGCCTCATCGTACGCTCTGCGTGAAGCCTCTACATCTCCCATTGAAACCAGAATATCCCCAATTCGCTTTGCATTGAACCCAAGACACATTTCCTTGCTGTGCATGATTCCAGTAAGCGGGTCCAGTTCAGAAGATTGCCTTTCAGACACCACTTCCATAAATGCTCTGAATCGTTTAATCGCCTCCTTTTTTCTCCCCTGCTGAAGCGCCAGATGAGCCAAACCCTTATTGATGGCGATTTTATGCCAATCTTCATCACGATCAGGGATACCCTGTTTAAGTATCTTCAAAGCACCGTCATAATCTTCCAACATAAAAGATCCATCAACACCCAGCACTTTGATCAGTCCTATCTCTTCTTCCTTTTCCAACAAAACAGCTAATTGATTGTTGAAACGAAGCATACCTAACAGGTCATCACGGGTTCCATCCGATATGACAAAATAAAACAACTTATCGTAGATAGACAAAAAAACGTCCGGAGATATATTAAGTTGCAGGAGAATTTGAAGACGGCCGGGAATATCCGCGACATGTTTCTGCATTTTCGCAATTGCGAGCCATTGTCTGGCCGCTTCTATTCTTGCAGTCTTTTTGCCAGTCTGAGTCCTCAGCACAAAATCACATAGACGATCAACCAGTTTGTATTGCTTTTCCTGAATACACTTTGCCGCCACATATTTAAAACAACGACGCAGTTCTCCATCAGGCAGAATCGAACCAGCCTTTTCAAATTGCTTTTCCGCTTCAGACCACCGTTCCTCTGAAAATAATAACTCCGTTCGTAAAACAACTGCCAAATCACACAAATCCGGACTTATTCCGGATTCCTTCTCAATCGCAGTAATCAGGCTGTCAGCATTATCATATTCCTTACTTTTAAACAAAAACTGCGTGAACCCATTTAAAACTCGGAGGCTTACCGCGACATTGAACTTTTTCACACAAACCGGCACGAGCATAAGAACTTCATCAAAAGGCCCTTTTACACACCAAGCCTGCATGTGCCACCCAAAGGCTTTCTCTGATAAATCATCCGGCAATGGCGCATCCACAAGCATTTTTGTCCACTCTATTACCGCCTCGGTATCTTTCTTTTCCTGATAATACCGATATAAGATACCAAACCCAGCTCTGGTCAGATTCATATCCTGTCCAATAACAGCGAAATACTGATTCCGCGCATAGTCCTCATCATTGCATTGCAGTAAACTGTTGAGCAAACAAGTGAAAAACCATGTCCGATTTCTATTATACATGTAAAATATATTGAGCAGGACTGTCTTCTGAATATTATCTTTCCGGGTTAAATCATACTGATCAATGATATTAAAGTCACTCCGGATTAAATTTGCACCCTGCATGACTGTTCTCATACAGACATCCCTGGCATCGCCATCAGTATTATACAACATACCGATTAAACGAGTGAAAATCTTTCCCCGATTACTGTTGCATGCTTCAAACGCGTCAGACAAAACATTTATTGCCTGATTGGTCTGTTCGGCTTGTATTAACTGATCAACCTTAGTGAATACTCTGTTGACATCCATTGGTTCGAAGGACTTAATGTCGACAGCCATTTCCGGCTTCTCTGACTTCCCGGGATTCTCAACTTTGACATCTACTGCATTTTCGCGTATCTGCCTCCCGCAGGATACAGCCACAAATACTGGAATAAAAAAAATCGCCGCAATTTTTTTCAAAATATTCCTCCTTACCTTTATTTTTTTTAGACTCCTGCAAAATAGCTGAAAATCGGCTCTTAGAGCCGACGCTACAACATCGAAGGATTTGCAACCACATAGTTACTAACATGTTGCGTTATAGCGTACGCTCTATGCGCGCATCCTCACCAGCTATTTCGCAGAACTCTATTATTTTTTTAGCCTTCTGCAAAAGTTCTTTGGATAGCTTAATGTTTACCATGACTCATACTATAAAATAAAGATAATCAGGTAAGAAAACAATCAGAAAAGTGACAACTGCGAAACATCCTCCTTACTCTTACGCGGACGATGTACCGCGATTTTAGGCTGACCTGCATCGCCGAATTCACCTTCCTCCAGGTTCATCAGAATTTCCCTGGCACGTTCAATGACCTCGGTCGGCAAACCAGCCAGGCGCGCAACCTGTATACCGTAACTTTTATCGGTTCCACCGGATACGATTCTTCGCAGAAAGACGATTCGATCGCCATGTTCCCGAACAAGAACATTATAATTTTTCACACCCTTGAGGGTTATGGCCAGGTCTGTCAGCTCGTGATAATGCGTAGCAAACATCGTCTTTGCCTGGATCTGATTATGTAGAGATTCCGCAACTGCCCACGCAATACTGATTCCATCGAACGTGCTGGTACCTCGTCCGATTTCATCAAGGATGATAAGACTTTTCTTCGTGGCGTTATTAAGAATGTTAGCGGTTTCCTGCATCTCCACCATGAAGGTACTGCGTCCGCGCGCTATATCATCGCTGGCTCCTACACGGGTGAACACACGATCAACAACACCAATACTCGCTTCTGAAGCCGGAACAAACGAACCCATCTGGGCCATAATAACGGTCAACGCTACCTGACGTATATAGGTGGATTTACCAGCCATATTCGGCCCTGTTATTACGATCAACCGATTATCCCCGTTGTCCAGCAGAACATCGTTCGGCACAAACCGGTCTGCGCCCGGCATATGCTCGACTATGGGATGACGACTTCCCTTGATTCGGATCTGTTCCGCATTGCTCATAACCGGCCGCACGTACCGCAACGTCAATGCACAATCCGCCAACGAGCTGAGCGCATCCAGCTGAGCCAGGGCTTCCGCTGAGGCCTGTATGTTTTTCGTCTCCCTGACAATGGCGTCCCTGACTTCCATGAACAGATCATACTCAAGCGCCGCGGAATGTTCCTGGGCACCAAAAATTTTATTCTCGTATTCCTTGAGCTCAGGCGTAATAAATCGCTCCGCATTGACCAGCGTCTGCTTACGCGTATAATTGGAAGGCACATTAGCTGCCTGTCCTTTCGACACTTCAATATAATATCCGAAAATTTTATTATGCCGGACCTTCAGGGTTTTAATGCCACTGCGCTTCTGTTCCCGTGCCTGATACTCAGTCAGCCAAGTTTTGCCCCTTGCAGCAGCTTCGCGCAGTTCATCGAGATCAACTCGATATCCCTTGCGGATGATGCCGCCGTCCTTGAGTGTAACGGGTGGACTTTCTACAATAGCGCGCTCAATCAAATCAACGAGATCAGGAAGCAGAGTTATGGCCCCGGCTGATTCTGCCAGAAAAGAAACGTCATGGTCCAAGAATAAATTATGGATTTCCGGCAACATCGCCAATGACTGACCCATAGCCCGAACATCCCGGGCATTACCACTGCCCGCGCCCAGCCGTGCAATCATTCGTTCCATATCCCGAATTTGAGCAAGCAGGTCCTGAAGATTTCGAAGCAGTGAACGATTGGTACAGAAAGCCTGCACAGCATCATGGCGGCTGATAATATCATCAAGTTTAGCCAATGGGCTGAGGACCCACACGCGCAGAAGCCGCCCACCCATGGCGGTCTTCGTGCTATCCAATACGCTCAGGAGTGTGTCGCACACGGCATTTCGGCCATACCCGCTCCCGACTGAACTACCCGCGAACCCCCGCGATCCCACCAAATTCAGATTCATCCTGGTGGCTTCATCCATAATCAGAAAATCACTCCGGCGTTTGACGCGCAGGCGCTGAACATGATTAACATTTCTATGAAGAGCATTTTTAACGTAATGCAGGACACCCCCTGCAGATCCGACCATAGCGGAACAGTCTTCAATTCCAAAACCTTCCAGCGACTGCACATTGAAATGACGCGTCAGCGTATCGTAAGCTGTCTCATACTCGAATATCCAGTCGTCATAGGGACTCATCACTAATGCTGTAATCTGATTCAGCACGGAACGAAGCTGAGAATCAGCCGCTATTTCAGCGGGCACGACACATTCGGTTGGTGAAAGCCGCATTAGACTATCACGGATCGTGTCAGAATCCAGGGCTTCTTCAACCCAGAAAAAACCTGTTGATAAATCCATGAGAGCGAGCCCCGTAACGCCGTCCGATTCATAAAGACCAGCCAGATAATTGTTGCGCTTGGACTCCAAAACAGCGTCAGTCATAACCGAACCAGGGGTAATAACACTGGTCACCTCACGCCTGACAATACTTTTGGCGACAGAGGAGTCCTCCACCTGATCGCAAACCGCCACCTTTTTTCCCGCTCGTATAAATTTCGCCAGATAGTTCTCCGAAGCATGATAAGGCACTCCGCACATGGGCACCTTATTACGTTTCGTCAGTGCGATATCGAGAATCCGGGATGCTTCAACAGCGTCTTCGTAAAACATTTCATAAAAATCACCGAGCCTGAAAAATAGAATCGTATCAGGCGGCAATTCCGATTTGATTCGCCGGTATTGCTGCATCATTGGTGTCAGTGAAATAGTCATGGCTCTGCTTGATTCTGGCGTAAACGGCATCAATCATCCACAAGAAAAAAACATAACCCATAGACACGTGAATAGCCATAAAAAAACGGATTGCTCTGAATATCTTCATTTTTTGCGACAGTAATTCGCTTAGCATTGATATTTGAGTAAAAGGACGATATACTTTAATATCACCCTTAGAATTTAAGGGTTTTGTTTATATTGCTTATGAATATGAGAATGGGGGTATACCCTTTGGTGGACTACCCCCCTACATATTGTGTTTTGGCCTTGGTCCTCTGACGGCTAAAGTTACGTTGTCATAGCGTACTGGATCAAGGACAACGGCATTCTGGAGCAAACGGTAGAAAAGCTTACCGCGATAACTGGACGTGCGGCGGTTGAATCGAAACGTGTATTCGTCGAGGTAATAGGCAAGATGCTCATGACTTACAGCCCATTGGTGGGTTCCGGCCAGCCATCGCTTGATCAGACCGGCGTCCCGATGACACAAGGGCAGCAGATTCTCGCCCACATCCGCTGTCTTGCGAATCACTTTGTGTTTGTAGACCCGTAGGCTACCAGCCACGGCGGTCTACCCCACAGCGCAGTTGTCAAATATGATTTTTTTTTCTGCTGTTCCTACGGCCGAAGGACATGAGCGGCAAGAACTTCTCCAGCCAGGCAATGATTTGTCCAACACGGAAGATAATTAAGGTTCCATCGTCAATGGCAAAAGTCTTCCCAAAGGCTTTTCCGCCTACCACGAGCGCCGCAATTAATGCTGTCATCAGAGTTGTGAACCAAATTGTTGACTGTTCCGATGGATTGATGAGAATTTTAAAGATAATTGTCACGCCGATCGCACCGCTTAACGTACCGCACACATCGCCAACCACATCATTGCAGAAACTTGAAACACGATGAGCGTTCTTTACAAGTTTAATTGCCTGTACTGCTCCGAAAATTCTATTGGCAGCACGAGCATGAAGCGGCGCTTCAACGGCAGCCGTCACGGCAACCCCGATAATATCAAAGCCGATTCCTAACAGAATAACGACAAGCAACAGAATGAAAGCCAAAGCAATAATCCTGATTTCGTCTACAACAGTTTGTGAGAGGAAACTTGCCAGAGCGGCGAAGAAAAAGGTCAATATCCCTATAACAATCGCGTGGCGGAACGGTCGGTTTTTGCTGTTATAAAGCTTTTTCAAAATATCTGCTGATATCTCAACTAAAAGAAGCAGGCAACAGCTTGCCGGGTTAACATTGCGACTTAAGGTCCAGCAGGTTTTCCCAGTAATTCTTCCCGAATTTTCGGGACGGTTACCCTTTATGAATTACTCTGCTATGTCACCATAAGCAGGGCTGGATTACCACTGAGTTCACACTCTAATCCCCGGCAGGCCTTAACTATCAAACAGTCTAGGAGTTTTCCTCTTAAACTTTCACCAATTCCTAGCTTCTCTTGCAGTAATGGTTTCGAATGATGACTCTGTTCACCTGATGGTAAACATGATCATTACCCATCCTCCATTGCCGCGCAAAGCAGGCTACGCTGCACACAGCATTTAACCGCGATGCAGGTTCTTCCCCAAGCCGCAGTCTTTACTGCGCTGGCTGAACGCCCATTACTTGGGTCTCCACGGGGGCAGGATCAAGGTCCACATGCCATTGCGGGTTGTCCCATCCCCCTTAACTCCCAGCACCAACCACCGACTGGGCGTCAACAGCCGGCACCAGGAACTTCTCAGATGTGCCCTTGACGGATTTTTAGGCCCGTCTTCGGAATTGGCAAAGGTAACTAGAATACTGCGTCACCTGCTACATCAAAATACATAATATAGACATATCGCCGGAAAAAGCAAGAAGAAAAAGTTGAAAATTGAATGATCAGGTATTGTCTATTCAGGCACAAAGTGACAAAGGCCACCCCAAGGCGTGGTAAACCCGCCAGGTCGGCGGGCAATCACAAAGTTTACTCGCCTCCGGCGAGCTTGCCCCGCAAGGCGGGGGCACAAAATCTAACCAAAGCATACTTGAAATCTTGACAGCCTGCACCAGCCTGAAGTTTAAGGAGCTAATGTATGATGTATATGGTCTACTGTCTGAATCAGAGTGACCAGGTGTTAACCATTGACTTTCATAGAATAGTCATTATTCTTTAAGCTTTCACATATATGTCCGGCCGCTTGCCGCGGGTGATATTCACTGTTAAACACATTCAGGGAAATTAGGATGACTGAAAAATTAGCGATTGATGGAGGACAGCCAATACGGAGCGAGTCCATGCCGGAGAGAACACTGATAGGTGAGGAAGAAAAAGCAGCCGCGATGAAAGTTTTTGATGAAGCAATCAAATCGGGAATTGCTTTCGGCTATAATGGCCCATTTGAACAAAAGTATGAGAAGGATTTTGTAAGCTTTATGAAAGGCGGCTTTGCCGACGGAGTAAATTCCGGAACTAATGCGGTTTATTGCGCACTTGGCGGTCTGCAGATTGACGCGCTTTCTGAAGTGATAGTTCCTCCCATTACCGATCCGGGTGGTGTGATGCCGGTAGTGATGCTCGGGTGTGTGCCGGTTTTTGCTGATTCTGATCCCAGAACCTTCAACACATCCGCAAAACAAATTGAGCCTGTGATTACCGAACGAACACGGGCGATTATTGTGGCTCATATCGCGGGTGAACCGGTTGATATGGATCCGATTATGGAACTTGCGCGGAAGCATGATCTTTATGTGATTGAAGACTGCGCACAGGCGCATGGCGCGAAATATAAAAGCAGGTATGTGGGATCCATTGGTGATATTGCCGCATTTTCAACCATGCACGGAAAACACCACTGCACCGGAGGTCAGGGCGGTGTTGTCTATACAACCAACGAAAAACTTTACTGGCAGGCAAAGCGATTCGCTGATCGTGGTAAGCCATTCAACATAGACGCGTCCGAAAATGTAGTGGCCGGGCTGAACTGTAATCTGAATGATCTTTCTGCCGCTATCGGTAGTGCGCAACTGAAAAAATTGCCCGGTATTATTGAAAGACGCCGCAAAATTGGTGAAACGGTTAAGGAAGGCTTGAAAAACCGGAAAGCCATTGCCATGGGTTGGCAGGTTCCGGATACGGAAAGCGTTTACTGGTTCATGCGCTTGAAACTGGATTTGGATGCTGTCAGTGTTGACAAAGAAACGTTCTGTAAAGCGTTGGCCGCCGAAGGGATACTGGTCACACCGAGCTATCGGCACATTCCATGCGAGAGCCCCTGGTTTATTAACAAGATAGTTTTTGGTAAGAATGGATTCCCGTGGACCTGTTCGGATTACAAAGGCCGGAAGGATCCACATTATAATATGACAAATGCGATTCATGTGACAGATACACATTTCAGAGTTGATGTACATGAAAATTACGGGCAGAAGGAAATTGATGATATCCTGGCGGCGATTGTAAAAGTTGAAAACGCATATTTAAAAAAATGAATTGCAAATTCAGGAACGCATCTTTAGTGTAGGCAACAGCCTGAGAATGGTATTATGAGCAAACTTTCACTGGAGAAAGAGGCTGATTTTGAATGCTTGAAGGATATTGCCGTTTTCGTTGATCAAGCTCTCGAAAAATGGGATATGACAGATGAAGCGCGCGGCGAATTCTGTATGGCGATTGATGAAATAATTACGAATATCATTCTTTATGGATATCCGGATCGCAAGGGAAAGATCAGTATTACATTAACGAAAAGCGAAGATTTCATTACAGCAGAAATTTCAGATCAGGGTATTCCATTTGATCCAACAAGACAGCCTGCACCGGATATTACCGCACCGCTCGATGAACGACCTGTAGGAGGACTCGGTATTCACCTGGTTCGCAATATGGTCGATGATTTTCGATATAACCGTTCGGACAATTCAAATTATATGGTTTTAACAAAAAAATCAGGGAGAAAAAAATGAGTGGAGATATAAACTTGATAGATGAAACACGTGATGGTGTAACTATTATTCATGTAATGACACCTTGGTTGATCGACCCTAAAATGTCTGATCTTTTAACTTCGCATCTGTGCCATCTTCTCGAATCCGGGGCTAATTGTCTGCTGATCGATCTGGGTGGTGTGACCAGGTTATCCAGCGTTTTTTTCCGTTCTTTCATCATGGCAGGGAAGAAGGCTAAAAAACATAAAGCATCGATATCATTTTGCAATGTTTCTTCCGTTGTCAAACAAGGATTCGAAATTGTCGGACTGGATAAACTGTTCCGTTTATTCGATAGCGAACAAAAAGCGCTCAAAGAACTGGGGTCGCAATAGCAGATTTTTTTTCGCGGTTTACGCTTATTCCTGTATTCACGATATTTTCTTTATTGATTCTTTTTAATTTTTTCTATAAGCTTCTTACATTAATTCAGCAATTCTGCCACTAAGTCTCAAAGCCTGCCCGAGACGACACGTCTCGTGTCGGCCAGGGACACGAAGGATAAAAGGTTTATTTCCTTATCCTCTTCTTTTGTATCGTAGTGGCTTTGTGGCTATTTTGACATTCCTAAATATGAATTATATCGGGGCGTAGCGCAGACTGGTAGCGCGTTTGGTTCGGGACCAAGAGGTCGTGGGTTCAAATCCCACCGCCCCGACCACCCTGCGCGGTTTCCGAGGAAACCAACTTCGGGTGGCGGGCCACTTTATTGGGTTGTGCAATGCGAGTTGATGCCAGCATGTGGTGTGCATATATATTATTGAGCAAGAAAGATCAAAAGCATTACATCGGCTTAACCAACAACATGACTCGAAGGCTGAGTGAACATCACTCTGGTGACGTGGAAGCAACGAGGTCCAGGCGACCTCTTGAACTTGTTTCGTATATTGCCGTGAATACGGAGCGACAAGCACGGGAACTTGAGTCGTATCTGAAAACAGGTTCCGGCTTTGCGTTCATTAAGAAGCGAATCCTTCAGTCCACGTAGCCTTGGCGCCGTGAACCACCGCCCCGACTCCGCCCTCGCTATGCTCATGGCTTCGTCGGGCTTGTGCCCATGAAAAAACATCTTGAGAAGTGTGAAGTTGCCAGAGAAACTCTACGTGGACTTTACTGAGAACATCGGCAGGCGGGTGTGCTTAAGGGTTGCCCACGCCCTGTTTATTCATCAGAACCTTTTTGGCAAGCCATTCCAGCTATTGCAAACGAGAAAACCATAATGCCGAAAATAATATAAGCGGTTGTAAACAGATTCTGGATATTCGGATTGTCAAAAAAGTCCTGCTTGCAGAAAATCCATCCCCAGCGATAGATAAACAAATAAGCGGCTAGCAATCCTATACGCGCGAATCGAAAGAGCAGGCAAAACGTAAGAACAACCAAAAGAAGCGTTAGTTCAACGAGAGAGATTGAGAGCTTGGCCTGACCAAGTCCAGAATTGGCATACCATAACCACCACTCATGTACTGTGTTGAGCATGATGAAAAACGGTTGGCCTGTGTTTCTGCGTTTTAGAAAGCGTAGTTTACTGTGCCGCCGAACGAGCTGCCTTCAGGATTCACACTATAGCAAGACTGGCCAACCTCGCCTGTAACATTTTCCAGCCAGTCATACCGGCCAAAAAACCCAAGTTCTAAACCGCCGATAACGCGGATTCCAATTTGGCCCATAACAAAATAGCCGACCGTAAATTCAGTGTCATTCTGGTAGTTGTTCCATTCCGTTAACACCGAAGGCGTTCCTCCGTCGATTTTCTGATATAAAGTCTCCTGGTAGGAAGCGCTCGTTTCAGTCCAATTCAGAGTGGGTCCTACTACGCCAGCCAGATACAGTAAGCGATAATTTCCTGACATAGTCAATCCCAATGATAATGTGGATAAGTCCATGTCCAGTGTTTCGTTAATTTGATTATATGCTTCGTAAGAATGAGAAGCTGTTTTTGCGTTTCCGGCGCTGGTCCGTGTTTCTGGAATATTGTTAATCGTAGGACCGCTATCTGCATAATTGCCTTGGTAAGGTGTGCTGGCAGGTGTGATGCCAAGGCCAGCCACGGAATAATTATCCACCATATAAGCATTATAGGTATCCCAAGCCTGTACATCCCTGAAAGTCATTAAATTTCCGCCTGACGCAAAAGAAAGCCATGAGAAATCAAGGTGCAAGCCGTAGTCTATCCATCCAGTTTTGATCAGGTCGCGTTCAGCTTGAAGAAAAACGCCGGCGGTTGAATCAGAATCTTTTCCAACTTCACCCGGGGTAAGCGATGTCGTTCGTGCAAACTCAGTCACGCTTTGTCCAACCCAACGCAAAGAAAGAGTGTCGCCCTGGATCTGGCTTGAGTTGTTATATCCCCAATTCCAGGTTCCTCCGTCGAGATCTGTCCATTGGTCATGACCTACGTATCCATCTGTGTAAATTCTATCAGATATTGCATTTAAGTCGCCTGCCGCGGTATTGTGAGTTGTGGCATTTTCGGATTTCGACGATATCGGATAATTTTCGGAATATGACCGAGTGGTCATTTTTTGACTGTGAATGGTTCGATAAGTAACACCAGCTGAAACACGCCATTTTCCTCTCGGCAACATAGGCACAACAGCTTTGTGCGCCTCTGTAACTGCCTTTTGTTCTTCGGATAACTGTGCTTGCTCGTCCTTTTTTCTGGTCGCGAGATTAGCTTCTAACATCGCTAACCTTTCTCCTACACTCTTGATTTTGGCTTCAGCAATGGCTTTTTCCTCTTCAGATTTGGCTATGATATCATTCAATTTTTTAATTTTAGCTTTTGCCTCTGATATTTTTTCATCAGCGGCTTTAACATTATTTTTCTCATATTCTTGTTGTTTTCGTTCAGCACTAAGCCGGGATTCAGCTTCTGACAAAGCTTTAGCTACTGCTATGGATTTGAGCCTTGCTTCTTTCGCGATTTTCTTTTTTGCTTTATACTTGGCTATAGCTTCTTTTCTGGCTTTCTTCTCGGCGGCGATTTTAGCAACCTCTTCCGCCTCAGCCTTTTTCTTCAATTCAAATCTGGCCTTTGCCTCTGCTTTCTTTTTAGCCTTAGCCTCTGCTTTGGCTTTGAGCTTTGCTTCTTTTTCGGCTTTCCTTTTTGCCTTAGCCTCTGCTTTAGCTTTGAGCTTTGCTTCTTTTTCGGCTTTCCTTTTTGCTTCCCGCTTGGCTTTGACCTCTGCTTTAGCCTCAAGTTCGGCTTTTTTCGCAGTATTTTTGTTCACGGCTTGATCTTGATCAGACGATTTTGCGATTTCCGCTGTTTCTTTGACGTCTGTCACGGTCATTGATAATGCAGACGCCGGAAGTGTAAGACATACTGATATGAAAGAAATCAGCGCAAATAATCCAACAATAAACACAACTGTATTAACAGCGTTGATATATTTTGTGTTCATGGATATATGTTTTCCTTTTTTTTCTTGTTTGATATAAATAAATTCAATATATCACTCAATTTGAAATGGATTTTAAACTTTTTTAACATTTAACATGAAAAGTGAAAGACGTCAAACCTTTTTATCAACTTTTTTTATTCCTTGATAACACGGTGAACACGGTAATATCCTGTAAATCATTCGCATTTATACCCGTATTCATTAAGCTGACTAACATAAGAAAGATAATCATTAAGTTATCAGAATGAGTGGATCATTCCGACGGTTTAATAGACACTATAAAACTTAATTGCTTTTTATTCTATTGCAAGAAAATTATTGATAAATTTTCGGACATGGACATGCGTGAAGGCACATATTGTTTTGCTTTCTACTGCATGCCGAACATTTTCTCTTTGAGGTCGAGATAGAAGAGATAATCTTCCGGTTTGACATTCGGCGGACAGCGGTGGTCGCAGAATGGAATATATCCGCCACGTTCGACAAGTGGAACCAGTGTTTCCAGATAAGCTTGAATGGCTTTTGGTCCCTTGGCAAGCTCGATTTTATCGACACCGCCCATAATTCGAAGGTCTTCACCGTATTCATTCAATAAGTCAGCGGGGTGCGTGCACCCATTTACTTCAAATGGAAACATACAATTGATGCCGCCTTCGAGAAAATATGGCAGAATGGGCCGGATATCGCCATCGCAATCGCTATACCAGATATCAATACCAGCGGCATGAAGCTTTTTGCTGATGCGTTTGTACCGAGGCATAACCACATTCTTAAAGAAATCCACAGACACTATCGGACCGTTTTTAAAGCAAATGTCTTCCCAGTTAGACGCATAATCAAAATCAAAATGCGGGAGAACCTGATCAAGCGCGTCTTCAACAAGAATACAGCTGGTTTCAACCATGTCTTCTACCATGTCAGGATAATCATAAGTAGCATAAGCCAGACCCTCAAAGGTCAGCATATTCCGGATTCTTCCAATCATGGACCCGCATCCCACGCCAAGCGGATAATCGCGATCTGAAGGATGCAAGGCTTTCAGAGCCTCGATATCGATTTTCCGGGCTGGATCATCGCGGCGTAACCGTTCTTGTTTGCACTGCTTCCAATCGTCGGGCGTGACAATGGTTGCTTTGATATAATGTGGTATCGTGTCATGACCGTCTTTTGGCACCTCAGCCAGGAGGCCGTCCTGGTTCATCATGATTTTCGTCGCAGGGGTTTCTGAGATTACCTTGCCGGAGAATGGAGGCGACAACCAGACATTGCCTTTGCACGCGCTAATAGGATCGAAGTTAAAAAAGATATCCGCTGCCGTGTTGTTAGTAATATGATTATCAATAAATATCGGCCACTTTGAGAAATTTTCTTTCCAGTATCCGAATTCCATGTTGAAACACCGATCAACAGGCTTGTAGTGCATCTGGTTATTAAAGCGCTCCCGCGCAGTCATAGTTCCTTTCCATTTCGGACGGCAGGGTTTGATATCCACGATCGGACTCCTTTATTTTATAATATCCTCGCCAATTTCTGTGGGTTACGTTACTTACTTATAATTGAATAATAAATATCCCTGGCCGCAGGGCGATCCCACAGGCAGGCCAACAAGGAATGTAGAATATCGAAGGAAGAGCGGAAGGGCTGGCAGACAAGCCGGAGAGAATAACAAGAAAACTTCATTATTGGATACTCCTTGTTCGCCTGCCCAAAGAGCCACCCTGCGGCCAGGGATATTGGACATTAATGGACATTAAGAATATTAGCACGGAAAATATTTATCCATTTCTCTCAGCAATCAATTTTCTTGAACTGGGGTAGATAGTCCCTGTTTTTCTTAAACATGGCAATGACCATCCGCTTAATCTCCGCAAGTGACAAAACCGACGCTGTCAAGGGATCATAACAAATCGCCTGGAACACGAGGCGCGGATTACCTGTCAAGGCGGCCTCGACCGTCATTTCCTCGACCGCAACACTGATATTATTCAAAACAGCTAATTGCGGAGGCAGGGCACCCACAGCTGTGGGATTAAAACCGCGGCGAGTAACAAACACCGGCACCTCTACGCAGGCATTGTCGGGGAGATTCGAAATCAGGCCGGTATTCGGCATATTGCCATTGAATTCAAAGGTTTCACCTGTCATGTAGGCATTAATAATGGGACACGCATATTCAAGACCGCGGTTCAGGTCAAGGGGTTTTGGATCGCTGATCCAGTCTTGAGCCTGTTTTTTCCATGTTTTCTTTCTTTTCCGGTATTCATGCAGAATGTATGCGTAATGCCCCGGATTCCAGTTTGTCCCATGAGTGCAATATTTCTCGATGAGATCCGGGCGTTTGCGGAACCACCAGTTGTATTCCGAATTATGTCCGCTCGATTCAGTCACATAATAATCCAGGTGCAGAAACATCTCGTTGCGCACCTGCTCCGCGTTGCGGATTTTTCGTCTGGTCAGAATTGCCTTTCGGATCAACGGGTAAGCATTCTTTCCATTCCATTCAAACTTCAGCATCCATGCCTGGTGATTAATTCCGGCACAGAGATAGGTGATTTCATCCATAGGCGCTCCGATCCATGACGCCAGCATACGAGCAGTTCCCTGTACACTGTGGCAGAGGCCGGTTACCTTGACATGTGTTTCCCGCTGCATGGCATGGCAAAGCATGGCCATAGGATTCGTATAGTTGAGTAAAATCGCGTTCGGACAGACCTGCTCGATATCGCGACAGATATCCAGCATAACGGGTATTGTGCGGAGCGCGCGGAAAATTCCGGCCGGGCCCCTCGTATCACCGATATTAATATCTACGCCAAATTTTTTCGGTATCGTAATATCATACTGCCAGGTATCCACATCTCCTGAAAGAATAGTGCACAACACCGCATCCGCGCCTTTCAGCGCATCCCGGCGGTTCATTGTTGCGACGACTTTAGCAGGATACTTACCCTCGCGGACGATTCGTTCAACTGCCTTTTTTGAGAATGCCAGGCGTTCTTTGTTAATATCCACGAGCGTGATAGTTGAGTCTCTTAGCGCTGGAAATGTCAGAAGATCT
>CAZBGF010000010.1:0-14988 GCA_964491255.1 uncultured Verrucomicrobiota bacterium | reverse complement strand
CAGCCCAATTCAGAGACTCCAACACCACGCCGTTGGCATAAGCGCCATCACCAGCAAAGCAGCAGACGATGCGTTCATTCTTCAGATATCGGCATCCAAGAGCTGCTCCAACGGCAATAGGAACTCCTCCTCCGACGATTGCATTGGCTCCAAGATGATTTATTGTGAAATCGGCAATATGCATTCCACCACCGCGTCCTTTGCAGTATCCGTTTTCTTTACCAAATAATTCGGCGATGGTTCTATAAATATGATCTTCAATAGCTATTTCTAATAAGTCGGATTTTGAAGATCCCTGATAATCAGGAACACGACTGTGGAGTTCCTGCTCTGACATGGCTCGGAGCGCGACACATCCTTTTGCAATGCTGTCGCCATGTCCTCTATGTGTGCTGGTGATATAATCGATTCCTTTAATTCCCGAGCAGGTTCCAGTCGAAGCTGCTTCCTGTCCTATAGAAAGATGTGTTGGTCCGCGGTAGTTAAAAGTAGGCAAAGGTGTATAAGCACCGGACCGGAGTTTCACGATCATTTCCTCGAACTCCCGGATGGTTAACATATCATCCAGAATCTGGGTGGCGCTCTGCGCGTTAATATGACCAGATTTGAGTTCCGTTTTTAATGTGCCGGTGTATTGGTAACAAGGAATGGTGCCGAATTGCACCTCGCAAGGCTGAAAATTTGGTCGAGAATTGCTTAAATATACTGATTTTGTCATGATGCTCATGTAGTTAGAGGTGATACGAAAAGCCTTTTAACCACAGATTACACGGATGAAAATCAAGAATTTTGGAGTGAAAACGGTAAATATAAAAAACTATCCTTTTTTCTTGGTATCTGTGCCCATCCCTGGACGACCCGAGTCGTCTCGGGCAGGCAGTGTAATCAGTGTTTTAATTTTTTGTTTTGTTTGTGCGTTATTGTTAGATGAGACACCCTTGTCGGATGGGGTCTAGTTAGGTCCGATGCTTCGGACCTACAGTCTAATCAATCTGAGTTGTCCTCGTTTTTTGAAAAGTCGATTTCAGTCACAATTTTTCCTTCTGCTATTTCACGTAACGCAATATTTTCAATTTCTTCAAAAGGATTATCCACCTTGACCAAAGGACGATCTCCATTAATGAGCTGGTGGACTCTCATGGAAACCGTGTTAATCAAAACCGATACATTTGGAATGCGTTGTTTAGCTATTTCGAGAAGTTCAGTATTCAAGATGCTTACCTCCACCAAAAATAGATGATTGTTTCAGATAGTTTAATACTTGCCATTTCATCATATACCAGAGCGCGGGGCCTCTGGATCGTCCATGTTTTCGTACAAAAAAAAGCGGAGCATAATACTATATGCCCCGCTTTTTAATATCAAGTTTTTTTTACATTATTTTTAATACATGCCGCCGCCCATGCCGCCCATGCCGCCGCCCATACCGCCGCCCATGCCGCCTGGGGCTGCAGGAGCCGGTTTTTCCTGTTCAGGAATATCCGTTATCATGCATTCTGTTGTTAACAGAAGACTCGCGATACTGGATGCATTCTGTATGGCAGTCCGTGTGACTTTAGTCGGATCAATCACACCTTCCTTAACAAGGTCGGTATATTGATTCGTTGCAACATTAAAGCCGTTGTTTCCTTTAGCTTTTTTAACATCAGACAGTACAATAGAGCCGTCAAGCCCGGCGTTGGTCACCAGTTGACGCAACGGGCATTCGAGGGATTTATTGACAATCTGGATTCCGATTGCTTCATCGCCTTCTGACTCAATTTTTTCAAGAGCTTTCTGGCATCGAAGCAAAGCCACGCCGCCGCCAGCTACCACACCTTCTTCAACAGCGGCACGAGTAGCATGCAGAGCGTCCTCAACACGGGCTTTCTTTTCCTTCATCTCGGTTTCGGTCGCTGCCCCTACATTGATTACTGCTACACCGCCTGCGAGTTTGGCCAGGCGTTCCTGTAGTTTTTCGCGATCGTAATCGGATGTTGTTTCCTCAATCTGTTTTCTGATCTGATTCACACGGCCTTGAATGTCAGATGTTTTTCCGCCACCTTCAATGATCGTGGTGTTTTCTTTGTCGACCGTGATTCGTTTCGCTCGGCCAAGATCACTGACTTTCACATTTTCGAGCTTAATGCCGAGATCTTCGGTTATGCACTTTCCACCGGTCAGAACGGCTATATCTTCCATCATAGCCTTTCTCCGATCACCGAATCCTGGAGCCTTGACAGCACAGCACTGCAGTGTTCCGCGAAGACGGTTGACAACCAGCGTGGCCAGTGCTTCTCCTTCAATATCTTCCGAGATAATCATCAATGGGCGTCCTGCTTTAGCCACGTTCTGCAAAAGTGGAAGCAAGTCCTGGAGATTGGATATTTTCTTTTCATGAATCAGAATATTAGCATCTTCAAGAACAGCCTCCATACTCTCCGCGTTCGTGACAAAATATGGAGAAAGATAACCTTTGTCGAATTGCATTCCTTCTACAACGTCCATCGTTGTTTCAATGGTTTTTGCTTCTTCCACTGTCACAGTGCCGTCTTTTCCAACCTTATCCATGGCATCGGCAATGATTGTGCCAATTTTTTTATCACCATTTGCTGAAATCGTAGCTACCTGACGTATTTCCATGTGTTCCTTGACAGGTTTACTCTGTTTTTTCAGGTTGCTTATGACACTTGCTACTGCTTTGTCAATACCGCGCTTCAGAGACATCGGGTCAGCTCCGGCAGTTACATTCTTCAACCCTTCCCGATAGATGGTTTCGCTGAGCATTGTAGCTGTCGTGGTGCCGTCACCCGCGTCATCGCTGGTTTTACTGGCGACTTCACGAACTAGCTGGGCGCCCATATTTTCGAAAGGGTCCGGCAATTCAACTTCCTTGGCTACTGTTACACCATCTTTTGTGATTGTGGGTGAGCCGAATTTTTTGTCTAAAACAACATTTCGTCCGCAGGGGCCAAGTGTTACTTTGACTGCCCGGCTGAGCTTTTCGACGCCATGAAGAATTGCTTGTCTAGCATCTGAATCATATTTTAATTGTTTGCCTTCCGCCATGTGTTTATCCTCCTTGTTTTAATTTCAATCGAGTTAATAGAATGGACGCAGATTTTCGCGAGATTTTCACAGATAATTAAGATTTAAGTAAATCTTGTTAATCTGCGTTCATCCGCGTCCAAAAAATACAATCATTCAACCTTCAATCAGTCCCAGAATGTCATCTTCACGAACAATTTGATATTCCTTGTCATTGATTTTAACCTCAGTGCCGCCATATTTCGGCAATAGGATAATATCGTTTTTCTTGACATTCATGGAGATGACTTTGCCTTGATCATCTCGCTTCCCGGATCCAACGGCAATGACTTTACCCTGCATGGGCTTTTCTTTTGCGCTGTCCGGAATGATAATGCCGCCCTTTTCAGTTTCTTTATCTTCCTGCGGTTCAACTAATACGCGATCTCCCAACGGTTTGATTTTCATGTTATGAGATACCCTCCTTTTTATTGATTATTGGTTGATACTGTTTATGATGTTATTTTTATTTTTTATCATCGACCATTTCAAAGTCAGCGTCGATCACATCGTCATCGCCTTTTTCAGATTTTTTTTCTTCAGAAGGCGGTGTTTGCTCTTTTTTCTCTTCCTGCGTTTGCGAAGCGTTTTGCGTCGGTCCTCCAGGTTGTTCCTCAGATTTCGAGCGGGAGTATAAATCTGTCGAAACAGCCTGCATTTCGTTATTCAACGATTCCATGGCATCTTTGATTTCTTTGGGATCGTCACCTTTCATTGCCTGTTTGAGTTTTTCAATTGCACTTTCCACTTTGGCCTTTTGAGCGGCATCAATCTTGTCTGCATGCTCTTTCAAGAGCTTTTCTGTTTGGTAAATGGTTGCGTCCGCCCTGTTTTTGGTTTCAATGGCTTCTCGGCGTTTCTGGTCTTCTTCCGCGTTCTTTTCGGCATCTTTGACCATCTGGTCGATTTCTTCTTTAGACAAACCGCTGGAAGCGGTAATCGTAATTTTTTGTTCTTTGCCCGTGCCAAGATCTTTCGCCGACACGTGAAGAATGCCATTGGAATCGAGATCGAACGCTACTTCAATCTGGGGAACACCACGCGACGCTGGAGGAATGCCGTCGAGATGAAACCGGCCGATAGATTTATTGTCCGCAGCCATTTTGCGTTCACCCTGGAGAATATGAATTTCCACTGACGGCTGATTATCCGAGGCGGTGCTGAATATCTCGCTTTTCCGAGTAGGGATTGTAGTGTTGCGTTCAATCAATGTCGTGCAGACATTGCCCAATGTTTCGATTCCGAGACTTAATGGCGTTACATCAAGAAGCAGAATATCCTGTATGTCACCCTTGAGTATGCCGCCCTGGATAGCAGCGCCTACTGCAACGACTTCGTCAGGATTGACACCCTTATGAGGATCTTTGCCAAATATGGATTTGACCTGTTCCTGAACCTTGGGCATACGTGTCATGCCGCCTACAAGGACAATTTCATCGATCTTGGACTGGTCGAACCCAGAATCTTTTAAGCAGGACTGAACCGGGGCGACTGTTTTTTCTATCATTGAATCAACCATTTGCTCAAGTTTAGACCGCGATAAGCTTACATTGAGATGTTTGGGCCCTGTGGAGTCCGCTGTGATAAAAGGTAAATTGATGTCTGTTTGTTGTGCGGTCGAAAGTTCGCACTTCGCCTTTTCCGAAGCTTCCTTCAAACGTTGAAGCGTCATGGGATCCTTGGATAAATCGATTCCCTGTTCTTTTTTGAATTCAGTAACAAGCCAGTTCATAATGGCTTGATCGAAATCATCTCCGCCCAGGTGCGTGTCTCCATTTGTTGCCTTTACTTCGAAAACACCGTCGCCGATTTCCAGGATGGATATATCAAATGTCCCGCCGCCTAAATCATAAACCGCGATTTTCTCGTCTTTTTTCTTTTCAAGACCATAGGCCAGAGATGCGGCTGTGGGTTCATTAATGATTCGGAGTACATCGAGCCCTGCTATTTTTCCAGCGTCTTTTGTGGCCTGGCGCTGGCTATCGTTAAAATAAGCTGGTGTGGTGATGATAATCTGGCTGATTTTTTCACCGAGATACGCTTCAGCGTCAGTCTTCATCTTTTGAAGGATCATGGATGAAATTTCAGCAGGCGAGTAGTCTTTATCACCAATTTTGACATGGGCGTCGCTGTTTTTCGACTGAACAATCTGAAATGGGACTAACGAAATTTCATGGGACACTTCACTGAACTTTCTGCCCATGAACCGCTTGATTGAAAAAATAGTATTGGTCGAATTAGTTACAGCTTGTCTCTTAGCCGCCTGTCCCACAAGCCGCTCGCCGCTTTTGGTAAACGCTACAACCGATGGTGTCGTTCTCATGCCTTCTGCATTGGGAATAACAACCGGTTCGCCACCTTCCATGATTGCCATACATGAATTAGTGGTTCCTAAATCAATTCCTAATACTTTTGCCATAATTTAAATACCTCAAAATAATATTTTTATATACACACACATTTATTTAGCAGATGAAATTCATGCTATTGTATAAGGATATTAAAAGCAATTATTATGCCAACATCAGGAAGATTGTTTAAGGCTATGATGTAATTGCTTTATAATAAAGGCTATATAGAATAATAAAAATATTAGAGTCGATGTTTGATTTTGAATTAACATATAAACACTGTGTATTATTGGCGCAGTGTTGTATACAAGTGTGTCATAATGAACCGTTTTACAGACCGTATGCGCACGGTTGCGTACACGTGCATTCGCTTTTATCGTAAATATTCGGTTAAACCCCGTGCTGACGCACTACGTGTATGCTAAAGCATATACAATCGCCCCGAGAGTCGGCCAGTGAAACACGCGGTGTTTACTGAATGTTTACCTTTACATCTGCCACCTGTTACTTCCAAAAACGTTTTGCCGAAGAAATTTCTTGCCAGAACACTGCCACGTCAGCTGCGCTAAGTGGCCACTTGGGCCAAAGGTCTGATGTGGAACACTACCTGCCTGTGTGACCTCCCTGCGGCCAGGAAAATCTCTAAATATATATATTACTTGTAACTGCCGAGCTAATTTGTTTGACTCATTTACTCAAACAATAGATGTTTAAGGAGCTAAAGCAAAAGAAAACTGAAAGAAATTAAAATCATGAGAGTATTATCAGGCATCCAGTCTTCCGGTAAATTGCATTTAGGAAATTATTTTGGTATGATGAAGCCTGCTCTGGAGTTTCAGGAGAAGGCCGAGACTTTTTATTTTATTGCTGATTATCATGCGTTAACCACGGTTCAGGAAGCGGAAGTTCTGCGACAGGGAACAAGGGATGCGGCATTGGATTTTCTTGCGTGTGGACTGGACCCTGAGAAAACTGTGTTTTATCGTCAGAGCGATGTTCCGGAAGTTCATGAATTATCATGGTTGCTTTCAGTGGTCACGCCTCTGGGACTTCTTGAGCGATGTCATTCATTTAAAGATAAAATAGATAAAGGGATTCCAGCCAGCCACGGGTTATTTGCTTACCCCGTGTTGATGGCCGCAGATATTCTGGCGGTCCAGTCGGATGTGGTTCCAGTTGGGCAGGACCAGAAGCAGCACGTGGAGGTAACGCGTGATATTGCCATAAAATTCAACAGGCAATTCGGAGAGGTGTTCAAAATACCTGAGCCGGTTATACGCGGGGCGGTTGCTGTTGTTCCAGGGTTAGACGGGCATAAAATGTCAAAATCGTATAACAATACAATTGAGATTTTCGGGCCAACGGCGAAGATAGAGAAATCCATTATGCGGATTGTGACCGACAGTAAATCCGTTGAGGATAAAAAAGATCCGGAGACTTGTAATGTTTTTGCGTTATACAAATTATTTGCATCGGAATCTGAATGTCGTCAAATGGCTGACCGGTATCGTGCAGGGGGTTTAGGGTATGGTGAGGTGAAGAAGGCGCTGACAGATCAGGTGCGGATCGCTTTTGAGCCATTCAGAAAACGGCGAGAACAGATTGAGCAGGATAAGGGTGGGGTTGAGCGGATTTTGAAGCAGGGAGCGGTTCGTGCGCGCAAGGTAATTAGAGAGACATTAACAGCAGCTCGCTGTGCCACTGGCCTGGAATAGTCATATGGAAGATTCAATAATAACCGATGAGAGTCATGACGAGAAACAAGCCGTGGGGGCGGGGTCTGATTCTATGGTGCCAAGTCGAAAACTTAAGATTGCCTGTGAAGAGTATAAGGTTAAGCTGGAAGTTTTTGAAGGCCCCCTGGATCTTCTGCTGTATCTCATCAAAAAAGATGAAGTGGATATTTATGATATTCCAATTAGGTTGGTTACACAGCAATATATGGAGACGCTTGATTTGATGAGAATGCTGGATCTCGATATTGCGGGAGAATTTCTCGTTATGGCGGCAACACTGATGATGATCAAAAGTCGGATGCTGCTGCCGGTTGAGGACAGGCCTGAAATGGACGATGAAGAGGATGATCCTAGATGGGAACTCATTCGCAAGCTGGTTGAATATAAGAAATTTAAGGATGTGGCGGGTTATCTTTATGATATGGAAGAGCGGCAGGAAAATATATTCAATCGTGGAACAGAAAACATTGCTGTTGAGCAGGAACCAATGGTGGGGCTGGATGATGATGTGAGTATTTTCGATCTGATTTCGGCTTTAAACGTGGCGTTGCAAAACGTCAAAGCTGAAGATGTAAAGGAAATTTTTGCGGATCAGTTCACAGTGGCGGATAAAATTGAGGGTATTTTAGAACGGGTCAAGCGCGAAGAGAAGATCCCGTTTTCAAGTCTGTTTCAGAACATGGCTGAGCGGCATGAGATCGCGTGCACTTTTCTCGCGCTTTTGGAATTGATTCGTTTGAAGCAAATCAAGGCATTTCAGAAGATCGCTTTTGGAGAAATCATGATAGTTAGTGCTAATTAGACCCTGTCCGAAAAGCCTTTTAACCGTGGATTACGCGGATAACCCCGCCAGAGCGGGATCGAAAACAATTGTAATGGAGTAATTTTATGGCAACTACCAATATTCAGCCTGAAATGAAGCAAATTATAGGAGCGCTGTTGTTCGGATCCAGTCATCCTGTTTCGTTGTCTGAAATACGGAAAGTTCTGGGTGTAGTGGCTGAACAGCAAGGCGATTCTGCAAAAGGTTTTGGGAATGCAAAGGAGTCGGATATTCGCGCCGCGCTTGATTGTCTCAAGCGTGATTTAGCGGAAAAACGCGTGGGATTGTACTTAGCGGAAGTGGCTGGAGGGTTTCGATTTCAGACAGATGCAGAATGCGGGCATTGGCTTCGGGAGTTTCTTAACATTCGAAAACCGCGTCGCTTATCAGGACCTTCGTTGGAAACATTGGCCATAATTGCTTATCGTCAGCCGGTTTCGCGTTCTGAAATTGAGGCTGTGCGGGGCGTTAATGTAGACAGTATTGTTCAGCATTTGCTGGAGATACAGGTAATTCGAATAGTTGGAAGGAGTTCCTTGCCAGGGCGACCGATTCTGTATGGAACAACGGTGCTGTTTCTTGAACATTTTGGTTTGAATCAATTGAAAGATTTGCCTGGTATGGAGCAGTTACGCAAGCGGAATATAGATAAAATCGAGACAAAGAAACCGACAGAGAAACCGACGGATGAACCGAAGAATATCGAATCCGACGTAACTGGTTGAATGTTTTATTGTAACTGCTATTTAGAGCTTATACGAAAAGGTATTGCAACTTAGGAATGCAAAAAGCAAAAGAGATGTTTACTCAGGCACAAAGTGACAAAGGCACATAGGCACAAAGCAGAAAGAAATCCAGCGAGTGCGGGACAGGCAGAATTTTCTTTGCGTTTTTAAGTATTATTTTGTCCATTTTGTCAGAAACTCTTAGTTTTTTCAGGGTTTTGTCTTTCATGGGCTTTTCGGATAACATCTATTTAACGGACACTACACTAGGTCGGCAGAAAGTGAGTCGTTTCAAGGGGAATACTTATGAAAATATCTGAATTGAGAAAGCGAATTGATGTTTTTGATGAGAAAATCGTCAGGTTATTGAATCAGCGCGCGGATATTGTGCTTCAAATCGGAAAATCAAAGAAAAATGTTGCAGGTGAAGTGTATGTTCCGGCGCGTGAAAAAAAGGTGATTAATAATATTCTGAGAAAAAACAGCGGCCCTCTCAGTGAGGGTGCGTTATTGTCTATTTACCGGGAAATTATGTCGTGTTCGCTGGCTATGGAAAGGGACATGCGAGTAGCATATCTCGGCCCGTCCTCTACGTTTACTCATCAGGCAGTAAGAAGCCGTTTTGGCGGGAGTGTAAAGACTGTTGCGTGCGAGACAATTGGTGATGTTTTTGCTGTGGTTCAGAAGGGACAGGCGGATTATGGTGTTGTGCCGATTGAGAATTCCACAGAGGGTGCTATAACATATACTCTTGATGAATTTGTGGGTACTCCGCTGAAGATTTGTGCTGAGATTTATATGCGGATTTCCCATCATCTCATGGGCAATGTTTCCCGAAGCGAGGTAAATCGTATTTTGAGCAATCCTCAGGTATTCGGGCAGTGCCGGAACTGGCTTAACAGGGAAATGCCGAACGTTGAGCTTGTTTCTGTTAGAAGCACGGCAAAAGCTGCTGAAATGGCAGCAGTGGAGAAAAATTCGGCGGCGATAGCCAGTACTCTGGCTGCTGAAATATATGATCTGAAAGTACTGGCTTCGGACATTCAGGATTTGAGCAATAACACGACGCGGTTTTTCGTGGTTGGCAAGACTTATGGTAAAGCCACGGGCGATGATAAAACATCGATTTTGTTTTCAGTGAAGCATGAAGTTGGCGCTTTATATCGTGCTCTTCACGTTTTCAAGCAATATGGACTGAATATGACGAAGATTGAATCACGGCCAAGTAAATTAAAAGCCTGGGAATATTTCTTTTTCGTGGATATTGAAGGGCATGTTGAGAAGGAAAATGTGCGTAACGCGCTCAGTAATTTGGAAAAACATTGCGCATTTATGGTCGTGCTTGGTTCGTATCCGAAGCAGAATGTATAATGAAAAACATTGCGAAATCATGGTTAATGGAACTGGGTATATATGAACCTGGTCGGCCCGTAGAGGAGCTTGCCAGGGAACTGGGATGTGAGAGCGCGGATCAGATTGTCAAGCTGGCTTCAAATGAAAACATGTTAGGGCCGTCACCTCTTGCTGTCAGAGCGATGAAGAAAGCTGCTTGCCGGATGCACCGCTATCCTGATGGCAACGCTTATTATCTTCGTCGGGCTTTGTCTGCTAAGCTTGATGTTAAAACCGAGCAGATCATGGTTGCAAACGGCAGTAATGAGCTTATTGAATTCATTGGGCATGTTTTTCTCGGTCCTGGTGTGGAGATGATCGTGGCGGAGTATGGTTTTGCGATATACCGTTTGATGGGTGGTATGTTTCAAGCGCGTGTGAAGATCGTTCCTATGCAGGATTACACTCATGATCTTGACGCCATGCTGGATGCCGTAACCGCGGAAACGAAAGTCGTTTTTATTGCCAATCCAAACAATCCCACCGGTACGATGGTCAATGCCAGGCAAATCGACGAGTTTATGAAAAGGGTTCCGGATCATGTTGTAGTCTGTTTTGATGAAGCCTATATTGAATTGCTTCCTGTGGACATTCAGCCGGATACGCTGAAATATGTTCGTGAAGGAAGGAATGTCATTTTGTTGAGAACGTTTTCAAAAACCTACGGACTTGCTGGATTGCGCATCGGTTATGCTGTGGCGACTGAAGGGGGCATCGAGCTGATGTCCCGTGTGCGCCAGCCGTTTAATGTCAATGCCATGGCGTTAGTTGCAGCTTTAGCGGCTCTTGAGGATGAATCGCATGTAAGAAAAATCAGAAAGTTAATTCATAAAGAACTTGCTTTTTTTGAAAGGCACCTTGTTCGGATGGGTTTGCGGTATGTTCCTTCAAAGGTTAATTTTCTTCTCGTGGATGTGGGGGAAGGGAGAAAAGTTTTTCAGGCGCTCCAGCAGGAGCGGGTTATTGTACGTCCTATGGATGGCTATGGTTTACCCCGACATGTTCGGATTACCGTTGGGACTCGTAAAGAGAATAAGCAGTGTGTCAATGCGTTGGCAAAAGTGATGCGGATTTGTTGATTTTCGGTTTTCAATCTGCGATTTGTCATATATATCTTTTTAAAATCGGAAATTGGAAATCGGAAACCGAAAATTATTTTACAGCGGGCGACTCCTTTTTTTTCAGTTCAGGAGAAGTCTGTGGCTGGTCCGTAAATTTCATTGATACGATTTTTGATACCCCTGATTCCTCCATAGTGATTCCATAAAGAATATTAGCGGCAGAGATGGTCTGCCGGTTATGCGTGACTACAAGGAATTGAGACCGCTCGAGGAATTTCTGCAGCACTTTGATGAACCGGACGATGTTAGTCTCATCAAGTGCGGCATCCAGCTCATCGAGCACGCAGAATGGACTGGGCTTGAAAAGGTAAATGGCAAAGAGGAGCGCAACCGCAGTCAATGTGCGCTCACCGCCGGACAGTAGTGGTATGCTTTGTAAACGTTTGCCTGGAGGTCGCGCAATGATTTCAATGCCGCTTTCGAGGATATCATCTTCGTCTGCAAGCATCAGTTTCGCGGTTCCGCCGCCAAAGAGCTGTTTGAAAATGGACTGAAAGTTGGTGTTGATCGTAGCGAATGTCTTTGTGAAAAGTTCGGTCGTAGTTTTGTTGATTTTACGGATCATTTCCATAAGCTGCTGTTTGGCCTTGACCAGGTCATCCTGCTGTTGATTCAGGAAGGCGAACCGTTCTTCAAGTTTCTGATATTCTTCGATAGCACCCTCGTAGACAGGTCCGATGGCTTCGATTTTTACGCGCAATTCCCCGATTTTATTTTCCAGCGTTTCCTTATCAGGTTTACCGTCCGGCCACTGCGGCTCAGGTTCCATTTGGATGGCATCAGGAGGTATCCGGTATTCCGAAGTGATCCGGTCCATGACATTCTGACGTTTTATACGATATTCAATACATTTGCCTTTTGATTCGTTTAGTTGGCTCTGCAGATTTTCCAATGATTTACGGTCTGTTTTAAGTTTATCCTCACCAACTTTCCATTCATCTTGAGCATATTCCCTTTGTTTCTGAATGTTTTCCATGACTGTGGCATTAAGCCGTATATTTTCCTGTGTTGAGGGAATGCTGTGTTCAGCTTCGGTTATTGCTTTCCGAAGGTCTTCAATATCAGCCTTGTATCGAATTACTCTTGATGAACGATCGTGGCTCCGGACATCCAGTTCATTGATGCGTTCGACCATGGGTTTTTGCTGCGTTGCCAGATGATCAACCGTCTGCTTCTGTTTAGCAAAACTGATGTTAGTTGTCATGACCTCGGATTGCAGGAGTTTGAGCTCCTGGTACATTTTACTGAGCTTTATATTATGGTTGTCAATAGTGACTTTGATTTGTTTCCGCTGGTCACGGATGGCATCCATTTCATTTATAATCGAGCTTCGTATATCAACAGAACTTCCCTGTTTTCCCAGTTCTTGCAGTTCCCAGGTAATGGTTTTTAAATTTTCTCTCATTTGATCTGTTTGCCGCTTTATGCTCTGTTTTTCACCTTCCTGGCGAGCCAAGGCCTGCTGTTTTGCTTTCAGATTGGTTCGGCACTGATGGATGGTGTCATCATAGGAGTTTTTACTGTCTGTTTGTTCAGCTATTTCAGTGTGGATCGTTTTCAAGTCTTCTTGAAATACGGCAATGGATGTATTCAGTTTCCGGATCAGATGTTTCCGGGTCAATGGATTATTTGTTTGAAAAGATGTCTGGATAAGCTCGATAGCGCCGCATCCTTTGATCAATGCGCCCTGTCGAGTCACATAAATCGCTTGCGGATGAAGTTCTTCCGGCACATCATTCAAAGATTCAACAACCTGGACATGGATTAAAAGGCGTTCGATCAATGGACGAATTTGATCCGGACAGGAAACGTGGTCTGCCAGGGGAATCCCAGCTGGATTTTCTCTGACTTCTGTCCTCTGTCCTCTGTCTTCTGCCACCTGCCCCCCAGCATCAACAGCCAGGAGTCGGAAAGCCCCCTGCTTATGTGATTCCAATTTACGGAAGACAGACAGGGCATCTTTCATAGTTGTAATAACGATAGCATCCAGCCAGTCACGAAGTACGGCTTCAAGAGCTATTTTGAATTCAGACGTTGTGTCAATCTGTTCGACGAGAGATCCCAGAATGTGGTTTTTGTCAATTTCCATGGGATTGGATTCGTCCAACAACTGCTTAGCTGCATCGGAGAATTGATTGTTTTCAATAACGTCGTTGTTCAGTAATTCCAATTGTGCTTTCAGTGCGGCAATATTTGAAAGACAGTCAGTTTGTTTCTGTTCCAATGTCTTGATGGAGTCTGAGAACTTTAAATGTTCCTGCAGGTGATGGGATAATTCAGTGTCCGATTGTGTCATGTCAGAATTCAAGTTGGTCAGGACATCGGAGAAATCATTAAGACGCTTTTCGTATCCATCGAGAAGTCGCCTGGTGTTGGATTGTTCCGCCGCGGTGCGTTCACGTTGATTAACAACACCGCGGTCATTAACCTCCATGTCGTGGAGTTTGTTTTGGGTTTTCGAAAGGCGGTCTTCAAGCTCCATAGACTGTGTGTGGAGGTTGTCAATCGTCAGCTTTGTTTTTTCGCAAGCCTGCTCATGCTGTGTGTGTCGATGTGATTTATCACTCAGATCCTTTTCGCAGGAGGCCAGTTTGTCGTTTGATGCTTTCAGGGTGTTGTCCGTTTGTTCGAATGAGAGGCGTGCTTTCTCCAGATCCTGTTTAGCTTTTTCGATATCGTTGGAATCCTGCTGGATAAATTCCTGCAGTTCCTTAATTCGTTTTTGATTTATGTCAATGGATTGGCGGGTTCGATCCAGTTTTGAACAGAGATCGGCTTTTTCCTGTGTTCCCGAGACCATGCGTTGTTCTGTTTCGGAGAGGTCCTTTCGTAGTGTGTCGTTCTTCTGTTCCAGTTCCTGTATATTCTGTTGAAACGTTTCGATATTTTCTTTTTGTGAAGCCATTTGTGTTTCAAGACGCTTTGTTTCAACGTTTATAGACTGGATATATTCCCGGGAAATAAAAATATCCAGACTTCTCAATTCTTCTTTAAAATTCTTAACGCGCTTTGCTTTTCCCGCCTGCCGCTGGAGAGAAATAATCTGACGCTTGACTTCTTTTATGATATCGGTTAATCGAAGCAGATTTGCTTCAGTTTGATCGAGTTTGCGAAGCGCTTCCCTCTTATCGGTTTTATATTTCATAATGCCGCTGGCTTCTTCAAAGATTGCCCTGCGGTCTTCAGGTCGTGAACTCAGGATCAGATCAATTCGCCCTTGTTCCATAATGGAATAGGAATTCGTTCCAATTCCTGTATCCATGAAAATCCGCTGGATGTCTTTGAGCCGGCATGGAGTTTTGTTGATGAAATACTGTCCTTCACCTGATCGAAACACGCGTCTTGTAATAGAGATTTCATTATATTCGGTCTCGATAGTGTTTTCACAGTCCGCCATTGTTATGCTGACTTCAGCCATACTCAGAGGTTTGTGGTTCTCAGTTCCATTAAATATGCAGTCTTCCATTTTAGAGCCTCGAAGCAGTTTTGCGCTCTGCTCCCCTAAGACCCATCGGATGGAGTCGGATATATTGCTTTTACCGCAACCATTAGGTCCGACAATTGCAGTCATTCCTTGCTTGAACTCCAGTTTGGTGCGATTCAGAAAGCTTTTGAAACCAATCAACTCGAGACTTTTTAAATACATCAGTCTTTACCCTTTTATTTAATTCAGACCCTGAACTTCAGACTTTTCTATGTAGGTTTTTAAACTCGAAACGTAACTACTCAGCACCAAAGGCACTAAGGCACATAGGCACAAAGCAGAAGAACCCA
>CAZBGF010000009.1:0-14994 GCA_964491255.1 uncultured Verrucomicrobiota bacterium | reverse complement strand
TCGAATCAGAGAAGAATTGACTCGCGCAAAGGCGCAAAGCACGCAAAGGATTGATAAGAATAGGAATGACCCGAGAGAGAGACCCCCGTGCGGGGTGCGGGATACTCTTTGGCTATGCGTTGTGTTCCCAGGCATTCTGCCTGGGCTATGAGGTAGCTGCCCTTCAGGCAGCAGGAGAATCAGCCAACAAGGTAATTGGAGAGGTACGCTCGAAGACTCGCGCCACTCATCGTGTCGTTAGCAACATAAAAAGGATAGACAATGGCAAGAGGAAACCGATTGGAAAGCGGCTTTGTTGCGCTTCCACGATTCTCAGCACCAGCGAAACCTTCACGCGCGTGACCACGGGTTCGATGATCGGATACTGAACGTCAACCGGGCGATAGACCATGAACTATCACTGACCCACGAGTATGCGGAAGCCTTTGAAATTGAACTGCACAATATCACGGAGAAATGAATTCCAACTACCGGATCGGTTCATCCGAAACGCTGGGCAAATATAGACTTCTGCAAAATTACAAAAAAACGTCTAAAACGCTATCCGCGGCTCGGCAAGGATGCCTCGCCCTACCTTATGTAACATTCAGGCATTCAACAGGTAGGGCGCCTGCCCGAGTCGCCACCCTGCGGCCAGGGAATCGTCCCGATGAGCCGTCGATCTCTTTATTCCTTTTCATAATGTATTTCGCAGGAGTCTATGGGTAAATAGAAAAAGGAGTTTAAGAATAATGCTTATTGATATTCACGTTCATACTTCGCGGATTTCGAGTTTAAACCGTCCAGACGGGAGCAGATATCCTAAACCTGCTGAACTTATTGAGATGATGGATGCAGCCGGCATTGATAAGGCTGTTGCGCTGAGCACCATCAGCCCGGAGTGTCGGTATTGTATTGTCATCCCCGAGGAAGTGTTGAACATATGTGCGGAGTTCCCTGATCGGCTGATACCCTTTGCGAGTGTTGACCCGCGTATGTTGACTAACAGCAAGAACAGCAACTTCGGCGATCTGCTTGAGCACTACAAACAAGCTGGATGCAAAGGTATCGGCGAGTACATTCCAAACTTGCCTTTTGATGATCCTTTGAATCTCAACCTGTTCAAACAAGTGGAGGAGATAGGATTACCTCTTACCTTTCATATCGCACCAAAGATCGGAGGGTTCTACGGATGTTACGATGAGCTTGGACTGCCACGCCTTGAGAATGTCCTTAAGAAGTGTCCAGACCTCGTCTTCCTCGGTCATTCGCAATCTTTCTGGGCTGAAATCAGCCAAGACGTTACTGAAGAAAACCGAAACACCTACCCAACCGGTCCTGTTGAGCCTGGCCGGATACCCGAACTGATGCGTGAATATCCCAACTTGCACGGAGACCTTTCCGCCGGAAGTGGCTACAACGCTATCAGCAGAGACCCAGAGTTCGGAACTCAATTCCTCGAAGAGTTCCAAGACAGGCTCTACTTCGGCACCGACATCGCGAATGTTTCCCAGGAGATCCCTATCGTCGAGTATTTTCAAAAGATAAAGCAAGAAGGATTGATTTCAGAAGCTGCCTATGAGAAGATTACGTGGCAAAATGCTGCAAAATTGTTAGGCCTGGATTTACAGGCCGATGCGCAGGAGAGATCGAAAGACACCTAACGTGGTGCGCTGGTACGAGAATCGGAGAATAACGACTGGACCTGCAAGTCGGAAATAGAACAGACGTGTGCTCATCCGAGATTACCTGAAAAACTCAAGGAGATTTCTAACAGATCAACGCACTTAACGGCCATTCCGCTCCGCCCAAATGGCCGCAAGTGATTTCAGTCATGTTGGACACAAAGGAAAGAAGAAACCATGACAAAACTTATTGTACAATGTATTGATAATGGAATCATGATTATAGCGGCAGCCATGCTGATCCGGTATTATTTCAAACCCGAAGCGAAGCGACTGTACAAGAAGAAATGGGTACTGGTTGTATGTATCCTTCTGATTCTTTACAGTGTTGTTGATTTCGGATTGGCCTATCGTGAGCACATTACGTCTCGAATTCCGTCACGGGAATCAGTCGAAAAAACAATTCAGAAATCCGGACA
Source organism: uncultured Verrucomicrobiota bacterium (assembly GCA_964491255.1). Classification (GTDB taxonomy): domain Bacteria; phylum Verrucomicrobiota; class Kiritimatiellia; order JAAZAB01; family JAAZAB01; genus CAZBGF01. The sequence goes on along the minus strand of CAZBGF010000009.1, from coordinate 12,911 downwards.
GATCGTTTCCGAAGATTTCATATTCGCCTCTGGGGATGGATACCAAATTCTCATCCCCTCTGGATATACGTACACCTCATCTCAAATAGGCGCGCTTTCGCTGACAGCAACCAAGGACCACTCGGCTTTTCTTATCTTCAAGACACATGACTCATCAAATCCTGACAGGATCATGGACAATGTTTTGGTCGCTATGCAGAAAAAGAATCCCACTGTCAGGTTAGACGATCGTAGCAAGCTTCGCATCAATGAATCAGAGGCTGTCAGAATTGACTGCAGTGTTACCAAGAACAATGTTCCGGCCAAGCTAATCCTTGTCCTGTGTCAAAAAGGCAACACTCTGTTTCAATTGACCTTCTCGTGTCCCAAAGAATTGTTTACGGAATTAAATGCAGAATACGATAAGATATTGAAATCTTTCAAAATTAAATAGTGTGGTATCCACTAATATATAGTAACTTAAATGATCGATTAATATAGTTCACTTTTTCAAGGAGACAGGAAATGATCAGTGACCGCATGCTTCCATCGCTCAACATTGGTGATCTCGTCATCAATCCTCCCATAATTCAAGGGGGAATGGGTGTTCGGGTATCTGCTTCTCGACTCGCTTCAACGGTCTCCAATGAAGGGTGTCTGGGTGTTGTCGCCTCGGTAGGCACCGGTGAGGAATGGCCTGACCGGTCTCTTGACTACGCCACGAGCTCCTACAGGAGCCTGAGGGCGCTTCTACGGGAAACCAAATCCCTTACGTCCAAACCCATTGCGGTGAACATCATGTGTGCTCTGACCAACTACGATAGCCTGGTTACGGCATCGGTCGAGGAAGATGTTGCAGCAATTATTTCTGGTGCCGGCCTTCCGCTCAAGCTGCCTGCCCTCGTGAAAACGAAGCGGATAAAGCTCATACCCATCGTCTCTTCCGGTCGTGCCGCTGACCTTATCTGTAGGACATGGTCCAGGAGGTACGCACGTCTGCCGGACGCTATCGTAGTTGAGGGCCCACTTGCAGGAGGACACCTCGGTTTCGGAATAACAGAGGTAGAGAACACTCAAAAAAACAACCTTGAGACATTGACGAAAGATGTTCTGAAGGTGGCGGAGAAATACAGCGCCACTACTGAGACGAAAATACCCGTGATTGCGGCTGGCGGCATCTTTGATGGCCGGGATATTGCGCGATTCCTGCGTCTTGGCGCCAGCGGCGTTCAGATGGGAACCCGATTTGTGTGCACTGATGAGTGCGACGCTGCCTATGCGTACAAAGAGGCTTACCTGAAATGCCGAAAGGAAGACATCCTCCTGATCGACAGCCCTGTCGGCCTTCCGCTTCGTGTCATACGGAATGACTTCCTCGATCGAGTCATTCGTGGCGAAAAGATCAACTTCAAATGTCAGTATCGATGCCTATCAACATGTAACCCGTTGAAAACGAACTATTGTCTTGCGGATGCACTGGTAAACGCCTACCAAGGCAATATGGCCAAAGGGTTTGCGACATGCGGGGACAACGCATACCGCATTGATCGGATCGTGCCAGTGCACGAGCTCGTTCAGGAACTCGTTCACGACACCATTCAGAACCTCGCAACGAACTAGTAACCAGCGCCGATAGACAGCTACACAACGGTTGCTACTCATGAAAACACGTTTTTTTTCAACAGTCACATTATATAATTGGAGGTAATAATGAATTGGCAAAAAGATGTTCAAGAAATCAAATATTTCTGCAAAGCTGACAGCACATATCAACCTGCATTAATTTATGCCCCACCCCATTCAAACGGCAAGAGACCTTTGCTGGTAGGTCTTCACACGTGGTCTTATGACTACAAGCGGCCCGGGGGAGATACAGTTTATGCAAAATGGTGCATTCAAAACGATTGGTTGTTTATTCATCCTAATTTCAGAGGACCGAACACCACGCCCCAGGCAATGGGATCTGAATATGTCGTAGCAGATATTCCTGATGCTGTTGAATACATGACAAAGCACTATTCAGTTGATCCCGAAAGAATCTATCTCATCGGAGCCTCAGGCGGAGGACACGCTGCAATGTTGATGGCAGGAAGAACTCCCGATTTATGGGCTGGAGTATCGGCCTGGTGTGGTATATCAGACATCAAGAAGTGGTGGGAACATAGCGTGAAGACAGGCTCTGGTTATAAAAATAGTGTCGAGGCGTCTTGTGGAGGCAACCCCGGCAATGACAGCGTTGCTGCTGAAGAGTGTCTCAAGCGTTCTCCAATATCATATCTTAGACACGCGCAATCAGTTAACCTGGATATAAATGCGGGAGTCAGGGATGGTCATCAGGGCAGTGTCCCTTTCAGTCAATCTTTGTATGCTTTTAATGAAGTGGCAACCGACGATAATAAAATTGAAGAATCAGATATTAAGGCTTTCTATAATGAAGGAAAGGTGCCACCTCATGGAGACCGCAATATATCCAAAATCCTCTATAAAGAACATACGCCTTTATTTGTAAAGACATCATTAAATGTCCGAATTGTTGTCTTTTATGGGTCCCACGAAATTGTTCATCTGCCTGCTTTGAATTGGCTGGCTCAACAACGAAAAGGCGTACAAGCCAGCTGGATAATAGACAATCCTTTATTCATCGATGTTTCAAGTCAAGAAACACAGTCAGGCAAGTAGCATGGGCATACTCAGGGATTGCACAACCAATCAATGCATCGGACGCTATCACGCCGATGATTTCAATCGTTCAACGTTTTTGATCGGATTTTTCGTTCTCAACAGAGCCTGGAGGGGATTCCAGTGGCACGGGTACAACCTCCAGCGGATCGAGAATCCATCGCTTATTAAACCAGAACCATTGTTCAGGTTCCTCGCGAATGCGTCGGTCAAAGATATCAAACACAGCTTGAGTTATTCTCAGCCCATCAGCCTGTTTATCAAGGGACGAATCAGGCCATATTGGATCAAAAATGTGAAACCGATGTCGGTTCCACCCGATACGGCTAAATATACATGGAAAAACCGGCACGCCGGTCTGCTTGGCGATAAATCCCATGCCACCGGCCACATTAGCTGTCTTGCCAAAAAAACTAATTGCCATAGCCTCGGTCCGTGATCGCACATCAGGGAGAATGGCCAGCACTTTGCCGGCCCGTATTTTTCGAATGATTTTTTTCAATACAGACGAATCGCGCAGAACCGTTTCAAACCCCGTTTTGCTTCGCAGCTGATTCACAAAATCATCAACCATAGGATTCTTTTGAGGCGCGGCAATCGAAAACAAGGGGATCTTTCGAGCCAGACAGGCAAGTGCCGCCATTTCCCAAGACCCCATATGCGCAACAGCAACAATGGCGCCTTGTCCTTTCTTCAGATGGTTCGATACTTTTTCGATTGTATCCTCATCATCAATAACAGACCATAACCATTCTGACGTGCTGACTGGAATCCGTATCAGTTCAACCACGCTGAACATGAAATTCCGCCATGACAACCAGGCAATGTTACGCACTTCACGCTCTGAAAAACGAGAGCCAAACACCTCCCGAATCCGGGATTGCGCCGCGCGTACCCGAAATCGAAAAACCACAAAACCCAGCCAGGCAACTATCCAGCCGACCCGCAGTGCTCCGCGATACGATAAATGCTGAAGAATAAAAGCCAATACGCGCACTGACACATATTCAACATGATGTTTCAACTTCAATGGTAACCCCTTTAAATCATTTGTAAGTTATAAGTTAAAAGTTGTCCGTGAAACTTTAGCTCACTTTAGCTCACTTTAGCTCACTTATCACTTTAGTCACGTCTACAATCAAGATGGCAACCTTCCACGCCTGATAAAATTCGCGAGACAACTCTGGTGCATCTCAATAGCACTCGCCGAGCATACTTCATGGCAACAGCAGCATCCGATGCACAAAACAGCATTGAGCTCCGGCGGCTTTCCTTTCTCAATGCTCAACGCGGATACAGGACATGACTTTACACATAAACCGCAGAACGTGCATCGCTCTGTAATAAACGGTCTGATCCAGAGATAGGGCTCTATACAACGCACAATCATTTTTGGAATCAAACACCAAAACCAGGTGACAGGCAGATGAAGCGGATGCAGATCGAGAGTCTCAGGCGCGTCACCTGCCAGATCAATCGCATTCCAGTCGGTTTCTCCCACGCCGGCTCTTTTCAAACCTCGAAAATAAGGGACCCCATTCATGTTGATGCCAAGTAAATGACACATCGCCGTGTCCAGGGCTACACCATCAGCCGAACCCGCGAGAAACCCCAGGTGAACAGGACTTCCACCAGATGGCCCGTTACCTTCCATACCTACAACCGCGTCACAAATCGTTAACGCAGGTCTAATCCGGGCATAAAGCAACGCGAGAAAATCACCTAACTGACTCGGAGTTGGATACCGTTTATGAAATATCATTTTTTGATAGCCCGGCAGTGTTCCGTAAATGTTTTTTACGGCATTAGTCAGGACAGTAACGACATGCGTCTTCAATTTCGGAACATTAATGATCACATCGGCATCAAGTACGGGATTCGCAATACTGAACGACATGCCGTCAGCCTCAAAACTCCTGGAGCCGCTCTGCTCGAGATTGATTAATTGCACAGACTCCTCATCGCATAAAGCGCGGAAACCGGTCTTTTCCCAGACACTTTCAATTTTAATGGCACTGGCCGCACTGTCAGCAACAACAGGAATCGCTCCGTGTGATTTCACAAGCCGAATCAGCGCGCGAACGACCTCAGGATGCGTGGTTATGGCCTGATCCGGCGATCTATCCGAAAGAAGATTGGGTTTAAGCAGAACTGTTTGCCCCGGCGCAACGAATTTGCCAAGCCCGCCAATCTCAGCTAATACCCGTTCCACTGCCGAGTTTATCTCGGTGAAATGATAGCTGGAACATTGAGCTAAAGCAACTGTTACACTCATTATGCAATAAAAATTAAAAAAGATGATTAGCCAAAAACGCTGAACCGTGAACAATGACCCGTTTCATAATCCTAAGATATCAGGCTAAATTCTTTCCCGTTGTAAGTCAAGCTCTCAAACAATACAGCATTCGACGTTTTCAGTGCTTGTCTATCTGACTTAAAAATGTATTGTAAAGTTAATATGTCGTTTATTGCTGATTTACATATTCATTCGCATTTTTCCCGTGCCACAAGCAAGGATTGCACACTTGAATACCTTTACTACTGGGCACAGCACAAGGGTGTTCGTGTCGTAGGCACGGGCGATTGCACACACCCCGCCTGGTTCGCGGAGCTGAAGGAAAAACTCGTGGAATCCGGCCCCGGCCTGTTCCGCCTTCATCCTGAAATCGCAAAACCCATTGATGCTGACATTCCTGAATCCTGCAGGAATCCAGTGGATTTCATAATTACGGGTGAAATCAGTAGTATCTACAAACGTGATGACCGTGTCCGGAAAATCCATAGCGTTATTCTCCTGCCCGACCTGAATACAACTCAAACATTGAATAAACGCCTTGACACACTGGGAAACATCAAATCAGATGGACGTCCCATTCTTGGACTCGACCCGCGGATTCTGCTCGATATTATGCTGGAAGCCAATGCCGACTCTTGTCTGATTCCCGCACATATCTGGACGCCGTGGTTTTCCATGCTTGGATCAAAATCGGGTTTCGATTCAACCCGTGAGTGCTTTGGTGACCTATCAAAATATATTTTTGCAGTGGAAACAGGATTATCATCCGATCCGCCTATGAACTGGCGAGTCAGCAGTCTGGATGATTTCTGCCTGGTTTCCAATTCAGATGCACACTCCCCATCCAAACTTGGAAGAAATGCCAATATTTTTCATTGCAAGCTCGACTTCTTCAGCATGAAGCAAGCATTACAAAATAAGGACCAAAACCTTTTCGGCGGTACCATCGACATGTTTCCTGAAGAAGGTAAATACCATTTTGACGGACACCGCAAGTGCGATGTATGCCTGAACCCGGAAGAAAGCCGGGCGCATGACTTTCTCTGCCCAGTTTGCGGACAGCCTTTAGTTCTAGGTGTATTACACCGTGTAAATAAATTGGCAGACCGTCCTGAAGGCGTCAAGCCTTCTACTGCCATGCCACACGAACATATTATCCCGCTCGCTGAAATCCTGTCGGAAATTTACTCATGCGGACCGGCAACCAAAACTGTCACTACTGCTTATCACCGTCTGCTCCGAAAATTCGGGCCTGAACTCAAAATTTTGCGCGATATGAATACTGAAACACTGCAATATGAAGAACCGTCACTTCTGTGTGAAGCCATACAACGACTGCGCAAGGAAAAGATTATCAAAACACCCGGCTTCGACGGAAAATATGGCGTGATTCGCGTTTTTGAGGAAGGCGAAATGGATAAGCTCCGTCACCAGTGTCTGTTCTTCAATATGCCTGCGACTGACAGGCCGATACCTGCTCAGAAAAAAACGCATGCCGTCATCAGAGAAACGCCGGCATCGGGCAAGGCATCAGACAAAAGAACAGGCATTCCTGATCATAGTCAGAAAAGAGGCCAGCCCATCGCAGCCTCAGAAGGTCTTACACATGAACAAATGCGTGCTGTCTCTAAAAAGGACGCGCCAATCATTATTGCCGCCTGTCCCGGCACAGGCAAAACGAGAACCCTGACATATCGAATCGTTAATCTCATTTCACAACACAATATTGACCCTCAAAACATTCTCGCCGTAACTTTCACAAACCGGGCCGCAAATGAAATGCGAGAACGCATTGACCAACTGTTAGGCAACCAAGTACAACTTCTCACGATTACGACCTTTCACTCATTCTGCCTGCGACTACTGCGCCGGTATTCAAAATCAGCGGGCATGTATGAAAATTTCACCATGATTGACCAGGAAGAAGAGTCGGCTTTACTCCAATCAAAAACAGGAATGACAATCCAGGAAGCCAGGTCAAATGTAAAAGCTATCTCTGATAAACGCCATCATCTTGAAAAACCTTCTGTTATCCCGGGTTTCCAGGAACTTGAAGAAGTATGCGCTGAAAGGCACCTGCTGTCGCTCGATATGATAATACCCTCTTGCGTCATGTTGTTAAAGAATCATCCTGACATCCTGAATCAGGTCCATTTTGACTGGATCTGTATTGATGAATATCAGGATATCAACAAACCACAATACGAACTGATCCGCTTGATTTCACCCAATGGAAAAGGACTTTGCGTGATTGGTGACCCTGACCAATCCATTTACGCGTTCCGAGGTTCAGATGTCCATTATTTCCTGCAGTTCACACAGGATTTTCCTAATGCTGAAAAATTTGAACTCAGTCAGAACTTCCGCTCAAGCGGAACGATCGTGAAAGCATCCAGGCAAGTCATTAATCCGGGCAAAACAAGTATGTCGGTTGCCGCTGAAAGCATTTTGGAATCCGGGTTGCGAATTCAATTTCATAAAGCCGCTTCTGCATTGGCTGAAGCGGAATTCATTACGCATGAAATTGAAAAACAGCTGGGAGGAACAGCTTTCTTTTCCATGGATTCTGATCGGGTCACTGGATATGATGGAATAAATGAAATCAGTTTTGACGATATTGCCGTGCTGGTGCGAATTCGCGCCTTGATCCAGCCTTTAGCAAATGCCTTAACCCAATTAGGCCTTCCTGTTCAGACTGTGGCCGACCCTGCTTTTATTGAACATGCCGGCGCTCGCCAGGTGATTAACGCCTTACGGCATTCAACGAAAGACACGCTCACTATGCCGGCAGGCCAAGTCCTTTCAAATTTAGCGGAAAACCCGACACAACAATCAAAACTGGATAAAACAGGTCAAGATGCTTTCAATGAATGTTACAAACTGGCAGAAGGCTTCACAGGTACACTGCGCGATTTTCTTGACCATCTTCTCCTGCGCCAGGGCTCTGACCGCTACAACAACCAGGCACAACGAATTGCAATTATGACTATGCACGCTGCCAAAGGACTTGAGTTTCCCGTCGTGTTCATTGCCGGGTGTGAAGACGGCATACTGCCTTATGTGAGAAAAGGCGAAAAGCCGGATATGGACGAAGAACGACGACTTCTTTATGTCGGCATGACTCGCGCCAAACAGGTTCTCTATATTACATCAGCGCGCAAACGGTCGCTCTTCGGAAAAACACTGCTCCGTCATCCGTCACCCTTTGTTCATGAAATCGAACAAAGCCTCTGTCACCATCGGGTAACAGCTCCACGTAAAAAACAGACTCCAGAGAAACAGCTTGAATTCAACCTGTTTGCATGATGGTCTCCGCGTGAAAACTGTTCAGCGAAGCATCTCATGGCACGCTATTTCGCTTTTTGAAGCATTTCGCGGGCATGATCAAGTGTCACGCTTGTCATGTCCCTGCCGCCGAGCATACGGGCAATTTCTTCAATCCGTTTATCCTGGTCAAGCCGAAAAATACGTGTCATGGTCCGGCAGGCTCGAGTTTCCTTGGCAACTGCATACTGAGTTGCCCCATACACTGCCACCTGCGGTAAATGCGTGATGCATAGCACCTGATGCCCTTTTGCTACTCCCGCCAATTTAAGACCAACTGCATTCGCAGTCTGTCCACCGATATTTACATCAATTTCATCAAAAACCAGGACTGGAATGCAGTCATGCTCTGCCAATACTGCCTTAACCGCCAACATCACACGTGACATCTCACCGCTGGACACGATTGCACGGAACGGGCGAGCCGCTTCCCCTGTATTCGGAGCAAAGCCGAATTCCACAGCATCCATTCCCGAGGCACACGGCTCCACATTATGTAACTGGACAGAAAAAGCTGATTTTGAAAACCCTAAATCCTGTAATTCGTGCGTGATGGCCTTGACAAGACGTTTCACCGCAGACTGCCGTTTTTTTCTCAATTCCTGCGCTTGCTTTTCCAGCTTCTTGCGAACAGCCGACAACTCAGCGTCCAGACAGACCAGTTGTTCTTCCCGCATCTGCAGGTCATGTATCTGCTCTTTTGACTGCTCGAAAAACCGCAGAATTTCCGCCACTGAACCCCCGTATTTACGCTTCATTTTCTGGTACACAGCCAGACGCTCATCAAGCCACTGGAGACGTGACGGGTCCACCTCAAGATTTTGTGCAAAACTGTTAATACTGTTATGCAGTTCCTGAATCTGAACGGCAATAGACTGGGCATCATCTTTCCATGCTGCAGCAGACTCAGCTAACGCGCCTAATTCTTCCAGTGCTTTCTGAACAGACACAAGTGAGTTAAACGCAGATGCATCATCATCTGTCAAAGCATTGCAAGCACTGCCTGCCAACTGGAGAATGCGATGGGCATTACCAAGAAGCGTATGTTCATTAAGAACAGTTTTTTCCTCATCCTTATCTAACTTAGCTTGTTCCAGTTCTTTCACCTGAAATGAAATCATATCGATTTGCCGCGCTATATCCTTATCATCCGCATCGAGCAATCTCCGCTTTTGCTGCAGCGTCTGCATTTTGTCATAGATCCTGCTATATGCCTGAAGTTCAGTCGTATGCCCACCAAATGAGTCGAGCAGACGCAGTTGAAAATCGGGACTTAACAGGGATTGGTGGTCGTGAGGGCCGTGCATGTCGACAAGCAGTTCACCTGTTTTTTTCAAAACCTGGATAGTAACAGTGGTATTATTAATAAACTGCCGACCCGCACCACCAGCGGATATCAATCGCCGAATAATCAGATGGCCTTCTGTGCAGGTTTCGACGCCGCTTTGTGCAAGCACAGCATCAATTTCCGAGCTATCGTCCAGTTGGAATGCGGCTTCGACTACGCTTTCTTTCTCACCCTGGCGAATCATAGTCTTATCCGCACGCTCTCCGAGAAGCAGACTCAGCGCGCCCACGATAATAGACTTGCCGGCACCTGTCTCACCTGTCATTATGTTAAGGCCATGTTCAAACTCGACATGAATTGAATCCACAAGCGCGAAATTCTCAATTTGCAATGTTTGAAGCATGGATGTTTTCCGCGTAATTATTCAGCCTCTAATTGGTGGGATACCAAATACCATTCCTGCAATTCTGCGCATGATACTGCAACCTTATATTTTAAGAAATATGGATAAAACGTAACACAAAAAACACTGAAATTCAATCTTTATTCAATTTGCCTGAATCAAGACTTCGCTTTTCCCGAAAAAGAGATGGGCCTTACCGGATGGAGAATGAAAATACGGGCACGCGTGTACGAGTCCTGAAGAGCTGCTGCAATACATGGAGAAATGGAAAAGCGCATGAAATCCGGAAATAATATTTTTTAATTAGGTCCGGCTTCCGCCGGACAACTCTGTTTCCTATGGTAGGGCGCCCCGTACGTACGGGGCGCCGTTCTTCCGTAACTACAGACGGACAGGCTGTCCGTCCCTACCTTTTGCCACGTCATCCCGATTTTCATCGGGATAAGTGGTCGCTTGGCCCCTCGGCTTTGCGCGGGGCCGACGCGAAAATTCCTATACAGTTAATTAGGATGAATATTATTTCCCTGTTTAGAGCTTGCTATCCTGCATATGCAGGATAGGGGGAATCAGGTCAAATCTACAGTGGCTGTTGCCAAAATATCACGGCCGCGCGAGGAGGCTATTTTGAGATGATTGCAAGACGACAACGAAGAATCCATGCTAAAAGCATATGCGATAAGTTGCAACACGGCAATCACTCAAAAGAGACTGTCGCCCAACAGGTTACGCCGGTTTTCACAACCGCTTCAGGTTCGGCGCGATCTCGATTACCCTGAAGCTCCATGGCCTGATTTCCGGTTTTATAACTACGCGTCCGTTTGTGTCATACTCGAATAGAACAGCTTTTTCATTCCAGATGTCGCGGCAGTGGACCCGGCCCAGCTTATCGTTCACGCGGACACGGCCGGACCACGTCTCTTCGGAGTTGTTCAGAAGCGTGATCCACAGTCGCCCATCGTCGTGATCGTTGACGAGACTTTCCAGCTGCGGGCCCTGGATATCCAGGGCCAGGTGAGGACGTATGAATTCATCCACTGCTTCCTTGGCTGCTTCAATCCAGGTCAGATCCAGTTTCTCTGGTGTAGGCAGATAATCCGGAACCGTCATCAGCCAGACTTCCCCTTTTCCAACCTTTCGACGTAACAGCAGGGGATGACCCTTGACGCCCAGGAATCCACCTTCGATCAACGTCTCGATATTCTTACCTGGCTTAACCTTGATATATTCAAAAGGGCCTTCGGAATAAATTCTACCAGTCAACGAAGAACGCGCGTGCATGAGCCGTATACTGGGCTGACCAGCCAAGGCAATGGAGGAGTTATTCACCTGAACGCCGGGCCGGGTATCATGAATGAACTGTTCCCCGTATTTACCGGTTAATTCAATTCCAAGCCAATCTTGATCCGCCTTTGTCACGTGCGAGATGTTCAGCAGGACCCGGCCACCCTGCTTTACGTATGCTTTCAGACGAGAACGCAACGCGTCAGTGATCTGAATACTGCCAAGCAGAATAAGCGCCGGGTATTCATGCAATACCTGCTCAGACGCATTATCCACCAACACGTCAAAGCTGTCGCCCCATGTGGACGTTGTGAGCATGGCTTTTTCATTTGATCGATTGTCAAAAGTTTCATCTCTGATCGCCCCGCGGTACGCCTTCACATAGTCGTTGATTTTTTTTACACCCGGTTTCAACCAGGGATACTGTTCAGCGTAACTGCCGCCAGGTGCCCAGAGACTGCGATCAACTGATCCTGTGCTGTAGACTTTGTGAAAGTCCGGAAATGCCAGACGGAAGAAGCCTTCAATCGACCGGTTGGCTCGGTCATCCGGCACATGCCCGCCGAACAATCGTGGCGTATTCCTGTATGGCGTCGTGTACCCGTGATCACGGGCCAGCAGCAGGCCGATCGGAACGCGGGCGTGTCCACGGTCCGGATGCCGGCGCAGACAGAAATCCGCGAAATCCTTTCCAATTTCACCAATGGGAGAAAGTTCAAGTTCTTTATCCTTGTGCCGGATGAAGAAGCCCGTATCCGAGGCCTGTAAGAGAAACGTCTTCGGTCCGCTCATATAGCTCACAAGCCATGATCTAAGCATAAGACTCTCCGTGAAACCCGACATACGGCGGCGCATGGTATCATACACCATCGGAAGCGAACCGGCATGACAGTCAAACGGCGCTACGTCGTAGCACCACGGGCGCCGATACTGCCGCGCCGCGCCGCGCACGAACGCAATCGTCACCTGGTGGTTGTTCCCAACGTTCCCTTCCGGCCACACTGCCCGGACGCCAAGTGAATACAGCAGGTGCGGACTGAACGTCTGACAGCAGAGCGTTACCAGGTTGACATCTTTGGGTGTCAATCCGCGTTCCTTCAGGTAGTTGAAAGGCGACCGGAATACCTCACCACGTTCATCCAACCTTCGAACGAGTTCACTGATACATGCAGAAATTGTCACATCTTTCGGTAACGGTTGATCGCCAGGCGCGTCAGGAAACGGGAACATATTGAATCTATGATTATCCAAATACAGTGATTTCAGGCGGGCAAAGGCTTCCGCGCGGTTAGACAATTTTCCGGCGTAGTGACCCCACTGTTCATTATCGAATTCCGGGAGTGTATTGACCCATATCCGGTCACCATGTTGTTTTACCAATTTCCGGCAGAAATCGATCATATTATCAACATACTCACGCGGCCGTTTTCCGCGCTTGGCGCCGGCCAGCGCGTACGCGGACGGATTCCAGATATCGATCATGACGCCTTTTAATCCCATTTTCATGCCGTCACGTATATTCTCAATGCAGGGATCATTGACCCAGTGACGGAAGCCGTTGGCCATGTCCAGAGCTTTGACCATTGGCCGATGGTCCCGACGGTCCTCGCGCACACGCGAATCAGGATTGTTATGTTCGACCCCTTTCTCGTAACCCAGCT